>JAEEJD010000158.1 GCA_016281675.1 Lachnospiraceae bacterium | reverse complement strand
TCGTCATGATCCGTTATAACCCCCTGTTTTGCAAGCTTTGCAAGCATCGGAGTGTCATCAGGCAGTTCAGCCAGATTTGCCATCGCATAGAGAGAGGCGGCATTCATCGGAGTTACGGTTCCCTTATAGAGATTGACTATCACCCATCTGTCTTCATCAACTAACTTCGTGCACAGATTGTATTCTGAAAGATGCCATTTCATATTCGGTTCGGCTCCTTTTTGTTTTCTCGGATAATTATAATATATTTTCGACCATCATGTTAAGCATATTAAGAAAGGCATATCCATGAATCTGAACAAAGAACAGTATATCGCGGCGCATCACGTAAACGGTCCGATGCTTGTTCTGGCCGGCCCGGGAAGCGGCAAGACCCATCTGCTTGTGGAAAGGATCCGGATCATGATAGAGGAAAAAGGGATCGATCCGGCAAACATTCTTGTCATAACATTTTCGAAAAAAGCGGCACGCCAGATGAAATCAAGATTCGAAAGACGCATCGAAGGCAGATCATATCCTGTAACATTCGGTACATTTCATGCCGTGTTCTATGACATCCTCAAAAAGTATGACCCCAATATAAAACGGCTTATAACCGAAGAAGAACAAAAGTTGTTTCTTGTGCGGGCGATCCGTTCGCTTCCGCTTGCTTCGGACCTCTTTGCCAATGAAGACAATATCAACGAGATACTCGGGATAATATCCGCATTCAAGAATTTCGGTGATTCGTTTTACGAAAACAGCGAAGCGGGACGCGGGATGGATATAAACGAAAGAAGTGATTTTCGCATGGTACATGCGGCATATACCGACCTTGTCGGAAAATCACACATGCTCGACTTCGATGACATGATAATACGTTGCCGCGATATCTTATATAAACACGAAGGGCTGCTGCGTATGTGGCAGAAGAAGTACAGGTATTTTCTCGTGGATGAGTTTCAGGATATAAACGAGGCACAGTATGATGTGTTGCGTCTTCTGGCCGGGGATGAGAGAAACGTATTTGCGGTAGGGGATGATGATCAGTCGATCTATGCATTCCGGGGAAGCAGGCCCGAGCTTATGAAAAAGTTCATACATCAGTATGTCGGATGCCGCAGGGTGACGCTGACGATGAACTACAGGTGCTGCGAAAACGTGATAGGAGCTGCAGATACCGTCATAAGACACAATGTTGACAGAATAGAGCGTCCGATGCAGCGGCATCTTCCGTCAAAAGAAGGAGGGGAGGTTTTGATCGTCAATTCGGAGAGCACGGATGTACAGGCCGAGTATGTATGTGACATGATTGAGGCACTGACGCAAGAATACGGTTATGACGCCGGGGATATAGCTGTTCTTTACAGGAGTGAACACTGCGCGAGACTGTTTATTAATACTGCGAAGAAAAGAGGAATTGACCTTATGCTGTCCGAGACAGGAGAGAACGTTTCGATGAGAGATAAGATACACGAAGCATACATAAGGGCTCATGAGGGGAGGGCTTTAAGAAAAGACATTTATCTCATAATGAACAATCCGGCAAGGGGGCTTTCGAGGGAGGCCCTTTTGCAAACCGGCGGAGATTATATCGGAGATCTCAGAGCGTATTACGAAAACGATCCGGAGAAACTTGCCGCAATAAGTGATCTTGAAGATATGATCGAGGGATATTCGAAAGAAACCGGAATCGGCAAGAAGCCCGGGCCGGCTAAGAAAGAATTTGTGCAGGTTATGACCGCACATGCGTCAAAGGGTCTGGAATTTAAGTGTGTTTTTATTATCGGTCTTCAGGAAGGACTGTTTCCGCATCATCGAAATATGACCGGGAACGCAGAAGAGGAGCGGAGACTTATGTACGTGGCGATGACGCGTGCCAAAGAGCGGCTCTGCATGTGTACGGTAAGTACCGATCACGGTAAGCGGCCGTCGAGATTTGCGGTTGAGGCCGCAAAAGAGAATAAATATATAAAAGATCAACTCTCATTGAGGCGAATAAAGATTTCATGAAAAATTCAGATAACCGTGTCGGCAACAACAAGAATACTTCCGGTGACTATCAGGAGTACGGTAATGTATTGGATCGGACTTACTTTTTCTTTCATAAATATACGGGCGCCGATCATGGAAACAACAGGATATACGGCAAGTATGGGGTCGGTTGAAATGGAATCGACAGCCATGGCATAACTGTAAAACACGACGCCTATATTGTCCGTTACTGATCCGAGGAGCCTGGGTAGGTTTTCCTTTTTCAGAGGATGGTACATATCGCGTTCCTTAATAAGTAAGTAAAGCCAACATCCAAGCGAGAATATTGAGTATTCCATTCCGACAAGAATGATACTGTCCCCCTCAGGCATTGAGTAACCGTAAGTGCTGTCCAGACAAATGCCGGAAACAACCGTTTCCACGGAATCGATCATGGCAAACAATACCGGAAAGATCAGAGTTCCAAGTCCGCGCCATTTCCAACTTGTCTTCTGTAAGCCGTCGCCCTGTTGCTCTTTGCGTCGCCCCTCCCGATTTCGAGTGGATGCCAGCAATATGATACTGAACAGTATAAAAATCATTCCGGTAGTTCTGAGAGGTGTCAGAAGTTCGGATACAGAATCGACACGGCCGAGTATCAGATATGCAACGATCAGCAGGATGGTGGATGTTCCACCGCTAATTCCTTCGATGGGTGATTCGATAGTGACTTCATTGTATTTGTATCCGTTGAAGGAAATAGTATTTATCACCGGATAAACAATCCCAAACAATGTCATCGGCCAATATCTGACGGCACTTTCCCAAATGGAAAACGGTTCATCACGTATTATCAGATATATCATCGAGATTATAAAAAAGACTATTCCGACGGATATTGAGTACTTAAGATCGGTGTGGTTTTCGGGTTCCTTGTGGATACCGGCCTTGTAAATCAGACTGGTTACTGACCACAGCAGAACAACAAGAATGATGTACACATACCAAATACTGTACATAAAGCTCCTCTTTGAGTGCATGTTAAACAAACTATTGTAATTATTCTATCACAAATCAAAAAAAACATGTTATTCTGTAAAGGTTTAATGAGATTTTAATGATCTGTAAAAGACCTGTTAATAAATGTGTTGTAAAGTCTATGACAGGTTGTTTGCAGTAAGGCCGCTTCTACGGCCGGGATTGTTTAAGAAAGGGAGAATAAGATGGGAAACAAAGACAGAGTAGCAGCCGGACTGTTGGCGATATTCGTAGGAGGTATCGGTATTCACAAATTCTATTTGGGATACAATAAAGAGGGCATCATAACGCTTGTAATATCTCTTGCGACATGCGGCGTCGGAGCGGGGGTTATGTCAATAATAGGTTTGATAGAGGGTATCATATACCTTACAAAGTCGGACGATGAATTCCGGTACACGTATGTAGACGGATATAAGGGATGGTTCTGAGGCGGACCGGGACTGAATAAAAACGCCGGACGTCACTCGTCCTTCATAAGTTCGAATTCCTCGTTATCAAGGTATTCGTCGAAAGCATCGGCAACGGCTTCATATTCGTCGTCATCCGAAATATAAGTAAGTTCAGGTTCCACGTTCGGATCATTCTCGTCTTCTTTGTATCCGTAGAACCAAACCTCTCCCTCTGAAGAATTTCCGTCTTCGTCAAGGGGGAGTAGAACTATATAGTCTTTTTTGTTGACCGTGAGTATCGTAACAATGGCGCATATGACCTTCTTTCCGTCGGTCAGTTCAAGTTCAACGGTCATATCCGTATCGTCATATTCTGCGTTGTGTTCCATTGCGTTTATCTCCTTTAATACCGTATATCAGCGTGAATCGCGGAAATTATATCAAAACCTGCGGCAATAATCAATGTTATTGCCGCTTTTCCTTGAAATGGAGAGCCGTTTTCATTATAATATCAATGTTCGCGCTATTTTAGAGGAGAGTCCGGTTTTCTTATATGACAGACTATAAAGGATCAAAACTGAATCATGTTACCGGGGTGGGATACCCGATGGGAGCTGTGCCTTCGTCAGACGGCATTCAGTTCACGACATGCATTCCGTATAAAAGAACACTGGAGCTTCTGATATATAACGAAAAGGGAGACATGATCGATCATGTAAACATGGATGCTCACAGGGCCGCAAACGGTACCTGTTCGTGCGTTGTTAAAGTTCCCGGGAATATTTCATACTGTTATGAGGCGGACGGTATCAGGGTTTTTGATACATTTGCACGTAACTCAACATCTTCGAGAAAATTCGGCGACGGCAAAGGTGCCGTCGATAACGGAAAGATATACACCGATTCTTTTGATTGGGGAGATGATAAGCTCCTGTCTCTTGCATTTAACGATATAATCGCTTATCAATTGCATGTTCGCGGATTCACCGCACATTCATCGTCAAAAGTAAAGAACCGCGGAAAGTTTGCCGGTATCGTTGAGAAGATACCGCACCTTAAAGATCTCGGAATTAACCAGATCGTTCTCATGCCATGCTACGAGTTCGATGAGATCACGCGAAAGAGTAAAGCGAAAACGATGGACTCGATCGATTACAAAACCGATCCGTCGGATGATTCGTGCAGGATCAATTTCTGGGGATTCACACCGGGATGTTATTATATGCCGAAGGCCTCGTACTCAAACGGGGATCCCGTGAATGAATTCAAGTCCATGGTTAAGGCTCTTCATGCTTCGGGCATTGAAGTCATAATGCGTTTCTACTTCCCGGATACAGCCAACAAGGCATTTATTCCGGATATTCTCGAATATTGGGCAAGACAGTATCATGTTGACGGATTCTTCCTGATGGGATCCGATATCCCGATGGATATGATCGCGGCAAACGTATATCTCCGCGACAGGAAGATATATAATCCGTTCTTCGATAAGGATTCGATCGTAAACAGAAAATACGGATACAACAAGAACATGGCATTCGTGAACTCCGATTTCATGAATACGTGTCGCAAATATCTTAAGAGTGACGAAAATCAGCTCGCAGACTTTTTGTACAGACAGCGGCTGAATCCTTCAGATGTACACACGATCAATTACATAACGGACTACTGCGGATTCACGCTCCGTGATCTCGTGTCGTACGATTACAAACACAACGAGGATAACAAAGAGGACAACACCGACGGCGAGAACTTTAATTACAGCTGGAACTGCGGTGTCGAAGGAATGTCAAGAAAGAAGTCGATATTATCGCTGCGACTTAAGCAGATCAAAAACGCTCTTGTGTTTGTACTTCTGGCACAGGGTACTCCGATGCTCCTTGCGGGAGACGAATTCTGCAATACTCAGAACGGTAACAACAATCCGTACTGTCAGGACAATGAAACGGGATGGGTCGTTTGGAAGCAGAACAACACGACTATGGAGATATATGATTTTACGAAGTTGCTTATTAAACTACGTATGTCACATCCCGTACTGCATCCCGAGAGGGAATTCAGGATAATGGATTACGCGGCATGCGGTTTCCCGGATCTGTCATATCACGGTGATATGGCATGGAACCCCAGATTTGACAATCATCTCCGTCATATAGGCCTTATGATATGCGGAAAGTATGCGCGCCTTTCGAGGATAAAAGAGGATGATTTCTTCTTCGTCGCATATAACATGCACTGGGAGAATCACACGTTTGCGCTTCCGAAACTGTCAAAGGGACTCAAGTGGAAGGTGTGCCTTCTGACCTGTGATACGTCTGCGGGAAGGATAGTATATAAAACGATTGACGAAGGCGTCGATTCGGTCACGGTACCGGACCGTACCATAGCCATACTCACATCCGAAGAAAACGCGGTCGAAAACAATACGGCCGAAAATGATAAAGAAAAGAGGAAGATCAAAGATGATAGGGGATAAGAAGGTTTTGTTTTCGGGAATGCAGGCAACGGGTAATCTTACGCTTGGAAATTACCTCGGCGCTTTGCAGAACTGGGTAAAGCTTTCGGATGAATACGAATGTTTCTATTGCGTTGTCGATATGCATTCGATAACGGTCAGACAGGATCCCGCGGAACTGAGAAACCGTGCGAGAAAACTGCTCTCGTTATATATTGCTGCGGGACTTGATCCCGAGAAAAGCTGCCTTTATTACCAGTCACACGTATCCGGACATGCGGAACTTGCGTGGATACTCAACTGCTTCACGTACATGGGGGAGCTTCAGAGGATGACCCAGTTCAAGGACAAATCCCAGAAGCATGCCGATAATATCAATGCAGGTCTGTTTACGTATCCTGTCCTGATGGCAGCCGATATACTTCTGTATCAGGCCGACGTCGTGCCGGTCGGTATAGATCAGATGCAGCATCTGGAACTCACAAGGGATATCGCCGGAAGATTCAATGCGATCTACGGTGACGTGTTTACTATACCCGAGCCTTATATCGGAAAGGTCGGAGCCAAGATCATGAGCCTTCAGGATCCTTCCAAGAAGATGAGCAAGTCCGACGAAAATCCCAATGCGAGCATTTATCTCATGGATGATCCGGATACCGTTATGAGAAAGTTTAAGCGTGCCGTTACCGATTCGCTTGCATGCGTAAGATACAACGAAGAACAGCCGGGTATATGCAATCTTATTGATATATACAGTTCCTGCACAGGCAAGAGCCGCGATGAGATCGAAGCGGAATTTGACGGTAAGGGCTACGGCGACTTCAAGACGGCGGTCGGTGAGAGCGTAGTAGAAAAGCTCCGCCCACTTCAGTCGAAGATGGCAGAGCTTGAAAAGAACAAAGACTATATCGATTCGGTTATAAAGAACAATGCCGAGAAGGCACAGTACGTTTCGACAAAGACTCTCAGAAAAGTTCAGAAGAAGATCGGTTTCCCGGAAAGGATCAGATGATCTATTCCGATTTGATCTCTTTCCAAAGTTCGTTGTAGAGGTCTATCGTTTTCTCGTCAAGAGCCTCATATACTTCACAGTTACTTAAAGAATCATAATCCGGAACGATCGCGGGATCCGATGATAGTTCCGCATCCATTGCCGATACAACGGCCTTGTTCGGTGTTGAGTAATAGATGTATTCAAAGTTGGCCGTTCCCACATCTTCACGACACAGGAAATCCAGGAATTTTTCCGCGGCTTCCATGTTCTTGCAGTTCTTGGTCACTACCCATGAGTCAATCCACAGATTGCTTCCTTCTTTCGGAACAACATATGTAAGGTCCGGATTGTATGAATGTCCAAGGTAAGCCTCACCGGAATATACAACCGCCATGACGGCGTTCTCGGCAACAACCTCATCCCTTGCCTCGTCCACGAGGTAGCTTTCCACGTCCGGTTTCTGGGATTTGAGAAGGTCAGCCGCCTCTCTTATCTTATCCGCATCTTTTGTATTAAGAGAGTAGCCGAGATATTTGAGCGCGACCATGAATGAATCACGCATCGAATCCTGCATTATGATCTGTCCCTTATAATCACCGTTAAACAGAACATCCCAACTGTCAACAGGCGTCTTAACCTGCTTGGTGTTATAAAGTATACCTACGGTTCCCCAGAAGTACGGAAGAGCATATTTGTTTCCGGGATCGAAACTTTCCGACAGCTTTAAGAATTCGGGATCGATATTCGCAAAGTTTTCCATTGCTCTGTAGTTAACGTTTTGAACTTCGCCTTCGTCTATAAGTCTTTTGACCATATAATCGGAGGTACAAAGAAGATCATATGAGATACCGCCCGAAATATATTTTGTGTACATCTCCTCGGGAGTTGAAGCTTCCTCATAGTTGATCTTGATACCCGTCTCATTGGTGAACTTTTCGATCATCACCGGATCGAGGTATTCACCGTAGTTAAACAGAGTCAGGCTCTGCTCCTGATCGCCGCCAACGGCAGTCTCGACATTTCCCGCTCCGTTGCATCCGCATATTGCGATCATTGCAAGAGCAAGCAGAGCGCAGATGATTTTCTTCTTAACAGATTCTTTTGTCATTTCAGTTTACACCGCCTTTTTATCGTTATCTGCCGGGGAAGAAGATCCCCATTTTACGTTTGTTATCACAAGTGTTATGAGTACGATCAGAAACAGTATCGATGACAATGCATACATCTCGGGTTTGATGCCTTTTCGTATCTCGCCGTATATCAGTGTCGAGAGGGTATTGACGCCCGGTCCCTTGGTGAAATACGTTATCACGAAATCGTCGAGTGACATCGTTGCGGCCAGGAAAAATCCCGAAAGAATTCCGGGCATAAGATCCGGAAGCATGACTTTTGTAAATGCCTGCGCGACCGAAGCACCGAGATCGCGTGCCGCTTCAAACTGATGCATGTCAGCTGTTTCAAGTTTGGGTAATATACATAAAATAACATATGGCATGTTAAATGTCACGTGCGCAAATAAAACACTCGTGAAGCCGAGCGGAAGGAATCTGACAAACCAAAGCATCAGAGCGATACCGGTGACAATATCGGCGTTAACGAGAGGTATATTTGTAAAGAAAAGCATTATCTGAACGTTCCTTTTTCTCATCGCTGAGATTCCGATCGCTGCAGCCAGTCCGATCACCGTCGCAATGGCGGCGGACAGTACCGCAAGAACTATCGTTGTCGTGAAAGCTTTCATGTATGAGTGGTTCGCGAAAAGTGTTTTGTACCAGCGAAGCGTAAATCCTCCCCATGTCACTCTTGATCTTGAATCGTTGAAACTGAGAGTGATGAGGACGAGCATCGGTGCGTACAAAAAGAGCATCACGATCGCTATGTATGATCTTTTGAGAACTTTTCCGATCATAATACAAATCCTTTATCGGTTTCGTTCTTTCTTCCGAATATCAGAGTAGTCAGAAGAACGAATACCATAAGTGTTACCGACAGTCCCGAGCCGAGGTTCTGGTCCATCGTTACCGAGAATTCCTGTTCGATTATGTTTCCGAGAAGCTGTATCTTTCCTCCGCCGAGGATGTTCGCGATAACGAATTCCGTCATGGAAGGTACGAACACCATCGTGATACCGCTTCCTATACCCGAAAGGGAAAGAGGTATCAGGATCTTGGTCAGTACATGAAGACGTCCCGCGCCGAGATCTCTTGATGCTTCGATAATGTCTTCGGGTATCGCAAGCACACAGTTAAGAACGGGAAGGAGCATATAAGGCAGGTAATCATAGACCATGCCGAGAACTATGGCTACGGGGGTATTGATGATGTTGATCCTGCCAAGGCCGAGGGCAGAAAGAATATGATTGATGATGCCGTTTTTGGAGATCAGCATCTGTATGGCGAGAATACGAAGTATAAAGTTCATCCACATGGGAAGGATCATTATGAACATAAGGATCTTTTTTCCGGAAAACTTTGAGGCTTTGAGAATGAGTGCGACGGGATATGATACGAGTATACAGATTACCGTGCTGGCTGAAGCGAGAAGTACAGACAGGAAGAGTGATTTTCTGTGTACAGGGTCAAAGATCGCAATAAGGTTATCGAAAGTAAACCCTCCGGCCGGTGAAGTTACCGCTTTGGCAAACACGAACAGCAGGGGTATTACGGTGAATCCGATGATCCACAGAATATATGGAATTGCGAGGACACGAGATCTTTTACTGTTCATTCAGTTTTTCCTCATCCTCGGACTGAGGCTTGTGCATTATCTGGAAGTTGTCGGGAATAACGTTGATACCGACATTTTTGCCGACGGGGAAGAACTGCGTTGTCTGCACCATAAACCTGATCCCGATCACGCTTTCAACCTGGATCTCATAGTGTACGCCTTTGAATATGATTGATGTCACGGTTCCTGTCGTCTGTCCGCCTTCAGGTTCACCGAGTTCCACATCCTCGGGTCGTATGACTACATCGACGGGTTCGTTTACGGCAAAACCCTCGTCGACGCATTCAAACTTCTGACCGCCGATCGATACGAGACGATCGGCTAGCATTATTCCGTCTATGATATTGCTCTCGCCGATAAAATCGGCAACAAATGCATTTTCGGGCTCATTGTAGATATTCTCGGGAGTGCCGATCTGCTGGATGTATCCCTGGTTCATTACGACGATCGTATCGGACATTGTAAGAGCTTCTTCCTGATCGTGCGTTACATATATAAAAGTAATACCGAGTTCGTTCTTAAGACGGATAAGTTCGTACTGCATCTCCTGACGAAGCTTCAGATCGAGTGCACCGAGAGGCTCATCAAGAAGAAGAACCTTTGGCTCGTTTACTATAGCTCTTGCTATGGCGATACGTTGCTGCTGACCGCCCGAGAGTGAATCCGGCATGCGGTTCTCGTATCCGGAAAGATTTACGAGATCGAGAGCGTATTTGATCTTATCCTTAATGTAACTGTCGGATTTCTTCTTGATGCGAAGGCCGAATGCGATGTTCTCGGCTATCGTCATATGCGAAAAAAGAGCGTATTTCTGAAATACCGT
>JAEEJD010000157.1 GCA_016281675.1 Lachnospiraceae bacterium | reverse complement strand
TTGACCATCTTTTTGCCCTCGGTCAGTATCACCGACTGAAGGACATTGACCATCTGTGCGATGCATGCAAGCTGCACTCTGTCACACTTCTTGTTGAAGATGTTGAGGTTGATGCATGCAACGAGAGCATCTCTCATCGTGTTCTGCTGATAGAGGAATCCCGGGTTTGTGCCGGGTTCGACGTCGAACCAGCAACCCCACTCGTCAACCGACATTCCGATCTTCTTCTCGGGATCGTACTGATCCATGATCGCGAAATGCTTATTGAGAAGATCATCCATACGGAGCGCTTTCTTGAGCGTTACATACCATTCCGTGTCCGTAAAATCACACGCTGAGCCTTTGTGCTCCCACTCTCCGGGAACCGTGTAATAGTGAAGACTCAGCTCATCCATGAACCCGTGATTTTCGCTCTTGTGGGGGCTTGCAAAGCATGTTGCAAGAACCTTCTTCGTCCAGTTGATGTCCTCTGTATCGGCACCGCCGCAGATCTTCTTGATCGGAGCGCTGTTGTCATAGTGTCTGATGTATGTCTGATAATTTCTGTAAAGGTTCGCGTAATGATCGGGCGTCATGTTGCCGCCGCATCCCCAGTTCTCGTTGCCGACACCGAAGTAATCGACCTTCCACGGCTTCTCGCGACCGTTTTTACGGCGAAGATCAGCCATAGGAGAGACTCCGTCAAAAGTCATGTATTCGACCCATTCGCTCATCTCCTGAACCGTGCCGCTTCCGACATTACCGTTAACATACGTCTTGCAACCGAGCTGCTCGCACAGTTCGAAGAATTCGTGAGTACCGAAGCTGTTGTCTTCAACGACACCGCCCCAGTGCGTGTTGATCATCTTCTTGCGAGTCTCTTTCGGACCGATACCGTCCTTCCAGTGGTATTCATCCGCAAAGCAACCGCCCGGCCAGCGAAGGAGCGGGATCTGCATCTCCTTAAGTGCCTCGACAACGTCGCTTCTCATGCCGTTAACATTCGGTATTTCCGAGTTTTCTCCGACATAAAGTCCTTCGTATATACATCTTCCGAGATGTTCCGAGAAATGTCCGTAGATCTCCGGATTGATGTGTCCTTTAACTTCTTTTTCGTTAATGAAAAGTTTTGCCATTTTCTCTCCCTGCCGCCTCCGGCATATACAAGTCTGTGCCAACATATTAATTGTAAAGGGCACGCTTTTTTTATTCAAGGAGAATATGTTACAATATCAGCGGTCAATGAATTCGTTATGATGCCCCGGAAACTGTCGGGGCGGAAAGGAACCGCAATGATAAACGATAATCAGCTTGATATGAACGAACTGTCTCAGGTGACGGGCGGCGCAAGACGCGGTGCGAGACTGTACAGCAAGAACGAAGAAAATGTTCAGCTTATGAGAATGGAATGTCCGTTTTGCCATGACATTTTCCGTGCCGATGTCTCAAAGGCTTCGATCAAATGCCCTACGTGCCACAAGCTCATCACGATAAGCGGCTGAAAAAGCGGCACATATGAACATAGTACTTCTTGAGCCGGAGATACCGGCAAATACCGGGAATATAGGAAGGACCTGCGTTGTAACGGGGACAAGGCTCCATCTGATAGAGCCGCTCGGATTTGATCTTGATGAGAAGAGCATCCGCCGTGCAGGGCTTGATTACTGGCCCAAACTCGATGTCAGTATTTATCCCGGTTACAAAGAATTTCTTGAGATAAACAGGCCGAAGCGCATATTTATGGCAACGACGAAGGCTCACAGGACATATGCGGATGTAAACTACGAAGCGGACGATTACATTATGTTCGGAAAAGAGAGCGCCGGTATTCCCGAGGAGATCCTTGTGGACAGCGAGGACACGTGCATCAGGATCCCGATGGCGGAAGACATCCGCTCACTAAACCTTTCAAACAGCGTAGCCGTCATTTTGTACGAGGCCTTGAGGCAGCAGGGTTTTCCGAACCTTGAGCAAAACGGAGAGCTTCACCGGCTTAGCTGGAAGAAGTGATTAACCTTGTGGTTTAGCGGCCTACGTGTTACATTTAAAGTAGTATGGAAAAATTCAGGTTTGGAACAAAAGAAACGGTAGCCACTCTTTGCGGTCTCGCACTTTTTGTGATCGCCGAGTGGATCGAAGTGATGATGATATCGAAAGGTATCATTCCTGCCGGCATATATCAATGGGTTCAGCTGCGTGTGCTCGTGGTCGCAGCGGTCGCGGTATTCTTCGGACCCGTTGCAGGGGTGTTCTGCGGTGTAGGAGGAGACCTTCTGATCAACGTGATCTTCGAAGCCGTGATAAGCTATCCGGAAGTCATGGTTCTTGGTATATACGGGATATTCATGGGAATGTATTACGGAAAGATGCATTATGAGCCGGCAAAGTTCGGGCCGAGAGAATGGGTCGATTTTAATGCCGTTCAGATATTTGCGGGCATATTCTGTGCGCTGTTCTTCGCTCCGATGACCAAGTATTTTATTGAACGCGTCAGCATATATGACAGCGTGAGAGTCGGTGCAAAGAGTGCACTCGGTAATTCTGTCCTTATCGGACTCATACTTCCGATAGCGATGGCCATAGTAGGCGTCGTTAAGAGAAAAGAAGAGGCGAAGAGCCGGCAGAGCGACTTGAGGGCAGACCTGCGTTATGATAAAATACCAGGATAAGTGTGCGGAGGCTTTGAATTGAACAAGATTGCAGTACTTATACCATGTTATAACGAGAGCCAGACGATCGCGAAGGTTGTGAAGGATTACAAAGAAGCGCTTCCCGAGGCGGTCATTTATGTATATGACAACAATTCGACCGACGATTCGGCGCGCATTGCCAAAGAAGCGGGCGCCGTTGTCAGATATGAATACAAGCAGGGCAAGGGTAACGTCATGCGCCGCATGTTTATGGAGATCGATGCGGACTGCTATCTGATGGTCGACGGCGATGACACGTATCCGGCCGATAATGCAAGAGAGATGGTCGAGGCCGTCCTGAACAGGAAGGCCGACATGGTCATAGGAGACCGTCTGTCGTCGACGTACTTTTCCGAGAATAAGAGGAAGTTTCACAATTTCGGCAACACTATCGTGAAGAAGTCGATAAATGTGCTGTTCCACAGCGACATCACCGATAT
The DNA here is from genome assembly GCA_016281675.1 of Lachnospiraceae bacterium. The sequence goes on along the minus strand of JAEEJD010000157.1, from coordinate 2,250 downwards.
CATGACAGGTTACCGCGCATTTTCATACAGGTTCGTAAAGACATTCCCTGTGCTTTCCGAGGGATTTGAGATCGAGACGGAGATGACGATCCACGCGATCGACAAGAACATGGAAGTCGAAAACGTCGTCGTTCAGTACAGGGATCGCCCTGACGGAAGCGAATCGAAGCTCAACACGTTCGGTGACGGAATCAAGGTGCTCTTTACGATCATCAATTTCTACAGAGTTTACAAGCCGCTGCAGTTCTTTGCGGGGCTTTCATTCATAATGCTGTTCGTGGCGTTTATATTCTTTGCACCCGTGTTCGTGGAATTCCTGCGTACGCATGAGGTGTCAAAGATCCCGACGCTCGTTGTGTGCGGATTCGTCGCACTTGCATCGATCCAGTCGTTCTTCTCGGGAATGATATTAAATTCCCTGAAACAGAAGGAGAGGCAGGATTTTGAGATTAAGCTTCATCAGGTTTCGAGGCCCGAGGAAGAGGAATACGATTTCTAAATTATGGCAGATCAGAAGAAAAGATCGGCACTGACCGTCCAGGACGTAATCAACGGACATCCTTCAGGCGGCCGTGCCAAGTTCAAAAGCGGATACAGCGGACCCAAGAAGCCGGCAAGAAGTACGACCGGCCCGGGCATTTCTGCGCCTTCATCGTATCCGGCTCCTGCCGCAGCTTCTTCAAGGCCTATCAGTGCTCACCGAAGCGGAGGGATACTTGACTATGCGTGGATCGCATATGTCGGCGTTCTTGTTATCGCCCTTACGACAGCACTCATAGCATTTAAGATAGGCGGCAGCAACCGCGAAGGTATCTACTATCCCTATAACGTCTTCACAATCTCCGGTGTTGTCAAGGACATATTCGATGATTACAGGTCGGGAGGACTCGGCTCGAATTATAATGCGAAGGGTCAGACGGCTTCTCAGACCGCAAATACCGCCTCCGGCGAAAATCAGACTGCAGATGCATCAACTCCGGCAGACAACAGCGATCTTCTCGGAGAAAACGCAACAGCGGCGGCTCCAAATTCAACGACCGGAGCCACGATGGCGCTTGATGTCGGAAGCGCATACGGAAGTTATCAGACCGCAACGTCTCATGAAGAGCTTTTAACACAGCTCGATCAGGCACTTGCGGCGGGAGATACCGGATTTGTGGGAATGAAGCTTGCATATGAGGATGAGGAGAGCAAGAGCCTTATCGGCTATCCCGAGTCCGTTGTCGATCACTTCACCAAATACATGTCTGAAAACCCCGACAAGCGCGCAACATTTTTGGCTGAGATCAAAGATGAGTCAACGTTTTCCGCAAAGAACGGATCGGCTTACATAGTTAAGCTCCCGCTCCTTCAGTTTACGATCAATATGGGTTACGACGGAACGACGATCTCTATCTCGGGATTTTCAGATCAGAAGATGGACAAGGGCCAGAGCGCCGTCGTCAGTCCCCTGCTTCCGTGCATGTACACGATCCATGCCGAGACCGCAACGGGTGAGCAGACGAGTGAGATCGAATGCAATATGAATGAGGGCAATCTGAAGATCAACATAGGTGTGACGAACTAAATGAACTGGAATGAGCTCATGTGTCCCGACAGGATCCGTACCGTCAACCGCGGATCGGGCTCATCGGACGCAAGGACCGAATTTGAAAAAGATTATCAGCGCATCATCTCAAGCGCATCATTTCGACGTCTTCAGGACAAGACACAGGTATTCCCGCTTGATAAAAGTGATTTTATAAGAACAAGGCTCACGCATTCTCTTGAAGTGGCGAATTTCGCACGCTCCATCGGAAGAATGCTCGGCAACCGCATCATAGCGGAAGGGAAGGATCCTGCGTTTTCCGAAGACATGCGCGAGGACGTATGTGCGGTACTTGAGTGCGCGGGGCTCCTTCATGATATCGGCAATCCTCCGTTCGGACATTTCGGGGAGGATGCGATACGCGACTGGTTTCGAAAGAACCTGTCCGAGATCGATTACTACGACGTAAAGCTCGCTGATGCATTAAGTGAGCAGCAGATAAAGGATTTCACATATTTTGAGGGAAACACTCAGGCTCTTCGCGTTGTGACAAAGCTTCACTTCATGGTCGACGAGCACGGAATGAACCTGACGAAGGCGCTTCTTGCCACTATAATGAAGTATCCGGGCTCCTCGCTTGAGATAAGTTACAACAGGAAAGATCCCGACCGCGATATCGCGCGTAAGAAGATGGGATACTTTTGTGCTGACAGGGAAGTGTT
>JAEEJD010000156.1 GCA_016281675.1 Lachnospiraceae bacterium | reverse complement strand
CTCTTCAATGGGTAAGGAGATCGATGTCGGACAGATAACCGCGATGCTCACGTACAGCTTTATGATCCTCTCGTCTCTGATGATGATGTCGATGATCTTCGTTATGATAACGCTCGCATCGGAGAGTGCATCGAGAATAGTAGAGGTGCTTGAAGCCAAGTCGGATATAGTCAGCCCCGATCCCGAGGAAGCCGTTGAGGAAGTAGCCGACGGTTCGATAGACTTTGAAAATGTTTCGTTCGCATATGCGGGAAACTTCGATAACGACGTTCTGGAAGGTATCGATCTTCACATATCATCCGGCGAGACGATCGGTGTTATAGGAACGACCGGTTCCGGAAAATCATCTCTCGTACAGCTCATCCCGAGATTGTATGATACGAAGACCGGAACGGTAAAGGTCGGCGGAGTCGATGTCAGAAAGTATGATCTTAATGTGCTTAGAAACAGCGTTGCCATGGTTCTTCAGAAGAACGTTCTGTTTGAAGGTACGATAGCGGATAACCTTCGTTGGGGTAATCCCGATGCGACGCTTGAGGAGATGAAGGAAGCATGCCGCCTGTCGTGCGCGGAGGAGTTCATCCTGACCAAAGAGGACGGATACGAATCGAGGATAGATCACGGCGGAGCCAATATCTCCGGAGGACAGAAGCAGAGACTGTGTATCGCAAGAGCTCTTTTAAAGAAGCCCAGGATCATCATTTTCGACGATTCGACAAGTGCGGTAGACACACGTACGGATGCACTTATACGGCGCGGTATGAGGGAGTACATACCCGAGACCACCAAGATAATAATCGCGCAGAGAACCGCTTCCGTGGAAGATGCCGACAGGATAATCGTTATAGATAAAGGCAGGATCGAAGCGATCGGAACTCATAAAGAACTGTTAAATAACAGTGCTATTTATCGCGAGATATACATATCCCAGAACAAGGGAGGTGATGAAGATGGCAGGCAGTAATCACGGTCCCGGAAGAAGAAGGGGACCCGGACTCGCTCCGGGAGAGAAGCTTTCCAAAGGAATTGTAAAGAGGGTCATCAAGGATCTGTTTTCTTTCTATCCCGTTATGCTTCCCGTCGTCATCGCATGCATAATGATATCCGCGCTTATATCATCGATGCCGTCGATATTCCAGCAGAAGGTTATCGCGATCATCGAAAGCTCGTACAAGACAGGTGACTGGGAAGGAGTAAAGGGAGAGATATTCCGTCTTATCCGGATACTCGTTACACTCTATGTCATCTCGAATGTGTCAACGTTTGCGTTTAACAGGATGATGGCAACGGTGACGCAGGGTACGCTCAAAAAGATGAGAGAGAAGCTCTTCGACAGGATGGAGACGCTTCCGATCAGATTCTTCGACCGCAGGCAGGTCGGAGATACGATGAGCCTTTATACGAACGATATCGATGCGCTTCGTCAGATGATATCGCAAAGTTTCCCTCAGATGCTCAACACGTGCATCATGATAGTGACCGTCATATGCATTATGCTTTATTACAGCGTGTATATGACTGCGGTCGTACTCATCGGGGTATTCTCGATGTTTGTCATCACGAAGTTCGTCGGAGGCGGAAGTGCAAAGTTCTTCTTCAAACAGCAGCAGGCGATCGGAAAGGCCGAAGGATACATTCAGGAAACGATAAGCGGTGCGAAGGTCGTAAAGGTATTCTGTCATGAGACACAGTGCCGCGAAGAGTTTGAAGAACTGAACAACGAACTGTTCACGGTCGCATCACGTGCGAACAAATACGCGAACGTGCTTGGCCCGATCCTTAACAACATGGGTAACATTCTCTATGTCGTGGTCGGTATTGCCGGGGGATTTTTCATTTCAACAAACATCAGAAACATCGGTATAGGCGGATTGCCGTTCTCGATCAGTCTTGTTGTTCCGTTCCTCGGAATGACGAGGATGTTCTGCGGACAGATAGGCCAGATATCGATGCAGATAAACGCGGTTGTAGCCGGTCTTGCGGGATGCGAGAGGATATACAGGGTCATGGATGAGCAGCCCGAACCCGATGACGGATACGTTCATCTCGTTAACGTCAAAGAGGTCGGAGGAGAGCTTGTCGAGACCGATGAAAATACAAAGAGCTGGGCGTGGAAGCATCCCCACAAAGAAGAGGGTACGATCACATATACGCCTCTTCGCGGAGATATAGTACTTGACGGCGTTGATTTTTCATACGACGGCAAGAAGCAGGTGCTCTATGATATCTCGCTTTATGCTAAGCCCGGTCAGAAGGTCGCTTTCGTGGGTGCGACCGGTGCCGGAAAGACAACGGTAACGAACCTTTTGAACAGGTTTTATGATATCGCGGACGGCAAGATCAGATACGACGGTATCAACATCAACAAGATCTGCAAGCCGGATCTTCGTCATGCGGTCGGCGTGGTACTTCAGGATACGAATCTCTTTACGGGGACGGTCATGGAGAACATCAGATACGGCAAACTGAGTGCGACCGATGAGGAGTGTATAGCCGCAGCCAAGTTAGCCGGAGCACATGATTTTATCTCCCATCTCCCGAAAGGTTACGATACGGTTATCTCGGGGAATGCCGCAAATCTGTCGCAGGGACAGAGACAGCTTCTGTCGATAGCGCGTGTAGCTGTCGCGGATCCTCCGGTCATGATACTCGACGAGGCTACAAGCTCGATCGATACCAGGACGGAGGCGATCGTCCAGAAGGGAATGGATGCCCTTATGTCAGGCAGAACGACGTTTGTCATCGCTCACAGATTGTCGACTGTAAAGAATTCGGATGTTATAATAGTGCTTGATCACGGTCGCATAATAGAGCGCGGCGATCACGATGAACTCATAGCTGCCAAAGGTCAGTATTACAAGCTTTACACGGGTGCGTTCGAACTTGAATGATATAAGAAAAAGAATCTACAGGATCATTACGATAGGATATACCGACGATGTGCCGAGCAGGCTGTTTGACGCTGTCATTGCAGTGTCGATCCTCTTAAACCTGTTCATCATATTCTTCGAGACATTCGAATCGTCGGCGAAGTATATCGGGCTCCTGAACATGATCGAATTCGTCACGATCGTGATATTCACGGTCGAGTACATATTGCGCCTTATGACCGCCGACTTCGAAAAGCCGGGGAGACGATCATATGCCGCAGCGCTTGTCGCGTTCATATTTTCCTTGTACGGACTTATCGATCTCGTATCGTTTCTTCCGTACTGGCTTGCGTTTGTGTTTCCGGCGGCCTCGATCCCGGCCGGCGCGGTGGCGTTCAGGATGCTGAGAGTTGTTCGTATCCTAAGGCTTTTCAGGGTCAACAGATATTACGACGCGTTTAACGTCATAACCGAAGTACTTAAAGAAAAGAAAAATCAGATCGCATCCGCATTGTTCATAATCCTTATGATGGTCATGGCTGCGTCGATCATTATGTACAGCCTTGAACATGCAGCCCAGCCCGATCAGTTCAAAAACGCCTTCTCGGGAATATGGTGGGCGGTATCGACTCTTCTGACCGTAGGTTACGGGGATATTTATCCGATAACCCCGGCGGGCAGATTTGTGGGTATTATACTGGCTTTCTGCGGAGTCGGAATAGTTGCGGTACCTACCGGTATCATAAGCGCAGGATTCGTGCAGCAGTATACGAAGATCAAGGATCTTACCGGGACGAGCGACGAATATCCGGTGGATCATCTTGCGATAGATATAACAAAGGGACACGGATGGATCGGACAGAAGATAAAGGAACTGAACCTTATCGAAGGTACGATTGTATTTGCGCTTATCAGAGATCGTGAACCTCTGATCCCGAAAAAGGATACCGTTATCGAAGAAGGTGACAGGGTCATCATGGGAACGGGAGCTGAAGCGGATAAGGATATTGCGGTCGAGGAGATCGTGATAGGGCCGAGGAGCGAGTGGATCGATTCGCCCGTTTCCGATCTTGTGTCGCAGTTAAACGTGATATGCGTGCTCATTAAAAGAGGCGGGGAGAAGATCATCCCGAAGGGCAGTACCGTGATAAAGAGCGATGATTCTATCATCGTTTTGGCAAAAACATCCGGAGGTAGACGATGAAGAAGAGCTGGGCAGACTATATCGAAAAGATACTGTATGTTCTTGTATCCGTCGAATTTATGGTGGCGTTCATATATGCCGTTTATTTCATCGGATCTCAAAGAGCGCCGATCATACCGCATGATGATGTCCGGATAATAAGCGACTGGATATATACGGATCAGCTTAAAGGCCCCGAGACGATAACGACACCTACCAAAGTAGAGACCGGGGACAGAAATATGTTCGTATTCGATTCCAAGCTTCCCGACCGAATCCCCGACGGAGCTGTTGTAGCGTTTCTTAACAGAGTCGATCTTAAGGTCGAGGTCGGTGGCAGGGTAGTAAAGGATTGGAAAGAGGAAGATGCACCTATTGCGGGAGGTCCTGCCAAGAATTCGTATTTTATCATTCCGATCAAAGAGACCGATGCGGGATCCGATATAAAGATAACGTTTTTCGGAGATAACTTCGGCGGAAAGATGTTCGATGTGTTCGTCGGAGAAAAGTATGAGGTAGTCAGATATCTTGAGATCAAGAGCGGATCCGTACAGTTCGCGCTTTCGTTTGCGCTTCTTGTATGTTCGTTCGTCGTTATAGTAGCCGGTCTGATCCAGAGGTTCGTCTATAAGCAGAGCATGAAGCTCATATTCATGTCTGCGGGTATATTCATTGCATCGACGTGGATGACAGTGGATTCGTTTGTGTTCCAGTTCATATTCAGAACACAGTTTATTGACGGGCTTATGTCTTATATGTCAACGCTCTGCATTGTATTCCCGTTCCTTGCATATCTGGATGCGATACAGGAACACCGTTACAAGAAACACTATGTGATCATGGCTCTTGCGGAATTAGCGAGCCTCGTGATATTCACGTCGCTGCATTTTGCGAAGGTACTCAGTTATTCGCAGTCGCTTCTTCCGATCGACGGGATCATAGCCGTTATAATACTCGTCGCATTCGTCATAACCGTCTACGATGTTTACAAGGGCAATGCGAAGAAATACAGATACGTGGCATACGGATTTATCGCGTTCATGATCATGGCGGTCATCGAGATAATCCTGATCAACACGGTCGTCGAGCGTGTCGAGGGCGGTGTCATAATCGCAGGACTCTATACGCTGTTTGCGTTTGCGATCATTCAGCAGGTTTCCGAGATCAGACAGGTTCAGATCGAGCGTGACCGTGCCAATGAGGAAGGTGTGGCCAAAACCAAGTTCCTTGCAAGTATGTCCCATGAGATCAGGACCCCTATCAATTCCATCATGGGAATGAACGAGATGATCCTGAAAGAGAGCCGTGATCCCGACATTCTGAATTATGCCGGTATCATAAGCGATTCCGGAACAATACTTCTGTCGCTTATCAACGACGTTCTTGATTTTTCGAAGATCGGAAGCGACATGGAAGAGATAGTCGCCGTCGATTACGATCCGGTCAAGATGATTAACAATCTTTCGGAGATACTGAAAGGTCAGGCGAGGAAAAAGGGTCTTGAGGTTAAGATCGGCATGCCGCGAAATCTTCCGCGAAAACTTCACGGCGATGACAAGAGGATCACGCAGGTCATAATCAATCTGCTTTCGAACGCCGTAAAATATACCGAAGAGGGAACGGTCACGTTTTCGGGTGAGTGCTTTGAAAACGGGGATAAATACGTTCTCTGCTTTTACGTAAGCGATACCGGTATCGGTATCAAGCAGGAAGACATCGGGTCGGTATTTGATGCGTTCCAGCGTCTTGACCTTACGAGAAATCAGAACATTCAGGGTACCGGACTCGGCCTTTCGATAGTCAAATCACTTGTCGATAAGATGGACGGTGAGATAAACGTGGAGAGCGTTTACGGCAAAGGTTCGACATTCTCCGTCAGGATACCTCAGGAGGCGGCCGGAGAGGGCAAGTACAATTCCGGAAATGCGATCGAGGATGACAATCTTGATGATATCGATGATAATTACATTGCACCCGAGGCCAGAGTACTCGAAGTAGATGATAATGTATCCAACCAGATAGTCGTCAGGGAATTCCTGAAGCAGACGAGAGTTGTGCTCGATATCGCATCGGACGGCAAAGATGCAATAAGACTTTGCAGACTGAACAAATACGATGTTATCCTTATGGATCACATGATGCCCGAACCCGACGGTATCGAAACCATGCATCTGATCAGGTCCGATGAATCCGGCAAGAACAAAGACACACCGCAGATCATCCTTACCGCAAATGCTATAATGGGAAGCCGCAGCAGATACGAGGCGGAGGGCTTCGATAACTATCTCAGCAAGCCCGTTGAATCGGTAAGGCTCGTCAAGATGATCAGGAAGTACCTGCCGGAGAGCAAGGTTATGTACCGCCCTAAGAAGAGAGTGGAGATCACGCCTGCGGCGACAATCACACATGAAGGCCCTGTTGATTTTTCCGCTCTTCTTGCCCGTTTTGACGGCAGGAAGGATACGGTGGACATGATCCTTGAGGAGGTAGTTAAGGAAGGCGACAGGAAGATACCGCTTCTTCGTCAGCTCGTCGAGGATGAGGATATCAAGCGCTATGCCGTTGAGGCTCACGGGGTCAAAGGTGTCATGGCAAGTTCATGTATCCCTGATCTGTCCGCTACCGCAAAGAGTCATGAACTTGCGGCAAAGCAGGGTAATTTCGAATACGTTAAGGATAATATCGATGAGTTCCTTAAGGAATACAGCGATGTCATCGAATATATAAGGAATTATTTAGAAGGACGTGAAGTATGAAGAAGATTTTGATCGTTGACGGAAACGATAATGATGAAGAGGTAGTAAAAAAGAGCCTTGGAGAAGACTATGACGTTGCGAGCGTATCGATGTTCGAATTTGACAACATGGCGCTTTCCACCGTTATCACGATAGCAAATACCCTCGACTCACTCGATGTCTATTCGGGAGGAAGGTCGCTTCGAATAGCGGTGTGCGCCAGAGACATAGCAAAGAATCTCGGATGGGATGAACGTGAATGTCAGAACGTTTATTTCGTATCTCTCCTTCATGATATCGGTATGATCACGGTGAGCGAGAGCATAAGGAACAAGCCGGCAAGACTGACTCCGGTTGAATATGATGCTATCAAGACACACACTACTAAAGGAGCGGATATGCTCCGCGACATTTGTGTTTTAGATAACCTTGCGGACGGTGTCATGTATCATCACGAGAGATGGGACGGAGCGGGCTATCCCCGCAGACTTTCCGGCAATGACATTCCAAAGATCGCAAGAGTCATTGCGGTTGCCGATGCGTTCGACGCGATGAATTCCGACAGGGTGTATCGTGCTAAGCTTTCAACCGACAAGATCATCTCGGAATTCGTAAGATGCAAGGGAACACAGTTCGATCCCGAGATCGCCGATGTGTTCGTGTTCATGTTAAAAGACGGCTATACGATCGATCCGAAGATAGAACAGACGAGGGAGGCCAGCGAGCGTGTTGCGGCTGACGGAGGACTCAGAAAGGTATTCTCATCGGGCTCGGGGAAAGCAAAAGAAGGCGAACTCGATGCTCTTACGGGACTGTTTACGAGATCTTATCTTAATACGAGAGTCGGCAAGAAGATATCGGAAGAGCGCTACGGAGCTCTGATGGTGATCGATCTGCTCGGACTGTCGTTGGTTGATGAAGTCGAAAGAGATGATATAATTAAGAAGTTCGCGGACAAACTTGCATCCCATTTCAGGGAAGCCGATGTTGTCTGCAGAATATCATCAGACCGCTTTGCCGCATATGTCAGCGGAGAATCGGGCAAGGGTGTTATCGAGAAGAAGGCTTCCGCGATTACGGAAGCTGCAGATAATGTTGCGATCGGTATATCGATGTGTCAGGAAGACGGTCTGACATTTGAGGAATTATACGGTGCGGCTCTTGATGCCCTTGAGGACGCCAAGTCGTCGGGCAATAATACATACAGATTTAAGGAGGCATGATTATGAAGATAGCTGTTGCGGGAACCGGTTATGTCGGTATGTCCATAGCTGTACTTCTGGCTCAGAAGAACAAAGTTGTTGCGATAGATGTTGTAGAGGATAAGGTCAACAAGATCAATAACAGGATATCCCCGATACAGGATGTCGAACTTGAGGAATATCTGTCGACAAAGGAACTTGATCTTACTGCGACATGTGATCCGGCCGAGGCATATAATGATGCGGATTATGTTGTTATAAGCGTTCCGACAAACTACGACCCGAACAAGAACTTCTTTGACACACATCACATAGAGGAAGTTGTCGAGCTTGTAATGGCACATAACAAAAATGCATACATGGTCATAAAGTCGACTATCCCCGTAGGATACACGGCAAAGCTCAGGGCAAGATACAACACCGACAGGATCATGTTCTCACCCGAATTCCTTCGCGAATCGAGAGCGCTTTACGATAACCTTTATCCGAGCAGGATAATAGTCGGTACCGATAAGAATGACGAGAAGCTTGTTGCCGCAGCAAAGGGATTTGCGGACCTTCTTTGCGAAGGTGCGATCAAAGAGAATATAGACGTTCTGATCATGGGACTTCCGGAGTCTGAAGCGGTTAAGCTCTTTGCCAACACGTACCTTGCACCTCGTGTAAGCTTCTTTACTGAACTCGATACGTATGCGGAATCAAAAGGCCTTGACTGTCGCTCG
>JAEEJD010000155.1 GCA_016281675.1 Lachnospiraceae bacterium | reverse complement strand
TTACGATGCAGGCTGTGGCACTGCCGCCGTTAGCGATATTGGAGCGAAAATCATTTGCGTTGTATCTTTCCATCGCCGCAACGACCCTGTCACCTACAACATACGCACGTATGTCGTGTCCGCTGCTTTCTCTTATGTATTCCTGCGCAATACAGTCTTTGCCTTCTATGGATCGCAGGATCTCTTTCGCTTTTTCGGGATTATCGGCCAGATACACCTGTCCGCCGTATGAGCCGAGGCTCTCTTTGATCACGTAAGGATAGCCGAGCAGTTCACCGATATCTGACTCGAAATCAAGGGACGTGAATCCTATCGTATTAAATGTCATCGGGATACGAAATGTTCTCGGAACGGGACAGATTCCTTCGAGTCTCTCAAAAGTAAGAGCCTTATTATCACAGTATTCTATCGCATCCGCGGGATTATAGAGTCTGCATCCTATCCTCTCAAGAGCGCGTCCGAGAAATACGTCCTTGTTCCAGAACAGGATGAAATCCACATACGTCGGGTCACAGTCCGATCGCTGGTTGATCACAAGGTTACTTCCGGGGTCGACAAGATAGTCCGCATTCGTAGATAGCGTCATGTCTATTCCGGCACGCTTTGCACCGGCCATCAAAGCCTCGTAGGTTTCATTAACCTGCGGCGTATTCAAAAAAGCATTAACAATCAGGATTCCTTTTAGCATAACATCCTCCGAATCACTACAAGTGGATTGTACACGATTATCATATGATTTTCCATTCGAATGTATTGAATGATCTTAACGATGATAATATAGTATATTCATTATGAAGAGGCTGTCAGATGATATCCGTCAAAACATCAGACCTATCATTATAATAATCGGATTATGGGCGATACTTAGGATACTATTTCATAATTTCTGCCCGGTGGTTTTGCTTTGCGGTTTCCCCTGCCCCGGATGCGGACTTACGAGGGCTTTTATCAAGTTTGTGACGTTTCATCCGATCGAGGCTTTCAGGCTTAATCCCGCATATCCTTTGTGGATCGTACTGCTCATCTTATCTGTATGGAGACGGTATATCAGGGGGCAAAGCCTGTCGGTCCTGAAAATCCCGGTTGTGATCACTGTGATCATAACGGTACTCATATATGTGTACAGGTTGAAATATGAGTTCCCCGGGGAAATGCCGATGAATTACGAAAAGGATAATCTGTTGGCCGTGATCAATCCGCTATATAACAGATTCGTGGATAAATTCTTTTTGCACGCTAATTATTGATAATGGTTTACATTTTGTGGCTTTTCATTTTATAATAATACGCGGTTGCATTTTACGATCATTTGTAATGAGGAGGATAGTTGAATGGATTCAAACAATATGAATCAGTATCAAATAACAGAAACACCCAATTCAGTCGGAGACTGGGTGCTTACGATCTTTTTGACATGCATACCTTGCGTAGGTCTTATCCTTTTATTTGTTTGGGCTTTCGGAAGCGGTACTAACCAGTCCAAATCAAACTGGGCAAAAGCACAGCTTATCTGGGTGGCTATAGGAATCGTTATTTCAATTATTATATATGCGATAATGGGAGCTGCTATTCTCGCCTTGGTAAATCAATAAAGCATCTGAATGGAGGATCAATTAATGAGTGAATTTGACAATAACGGATTTGAGAATAACAGCGAGCCTACTGCTGCCGAGTCTTTCCAGACAGCACAGGAAGCGTATGACACAGCATATTCAACATATGAATCCGCACCGGTTAATAACGGAAAAGCATTCGGTATAGTATCACTTGTATGCGGTATAGTTTCGATCCTGTTTATCTGCTGTACTTATATCGGCCTCATTGTTGGCGTGACTTCGATTGTTTTCGGTATACTTTCAATTAAGAAGGGTGAGGATGCAAAGGGCATGGCTATCGCAGGTATCATCTGCAGTGCTATTTCCATATTAGTGATCGTGATCACGCTTATCGTGGTTAATTCCATGGATCAGCAGACACTTATCAATACGCTTAGGACAAGAATGAATCTTGATATATAAGAAGAAACTCGGAGATACAGACAGATTATTGTATGAGATAGGTTTAGTAGCACTGGGCATTTGTATTGCAGCAGTGCTGCTTTACTTTTGTACCGGTATTAATCTTCTTACGATCGGATATCCGTGCCTGTTCAATAAACTGACTCATCTGTGTTGTCCCGGTTGCGGGGGAACGAGATCGATCAGGGCTCTTATCCGCGGTGACCTGTGGCGATGCTTTTATGACTATCCGCCGTTCCTTTTCGGTCTCGCGGTGTATGTCATATTCATGGTCAGGTGTTTTCTGCACGTGCATTTTGATGTACGCAAATCGAAGGACGGGACGGTCGTCAAATATCTGTATGTATTCATGGGACTTATATTTGTACAGTGGATCGTGAAACTAGTCGCACAGATCTGTTTTAACTACTATTGGTTTGGGTAAATGATATTGAGGAGTCAGTTGTGTTCTTAGCCGACAATTGGAAAGATTATGAAGTCATAGATACGAGCGCGGGCGAGAAGCTTGAGAGGTGGGGAGACTTTTTTCTTGTTCGACCCGATCCGCAGGTGATATGGAATACTCCGAAAGAGCATCCGATGTGGAAGAAGGCCAATGGCCATTATCACCGTTCGAACCGCGGAGGGGGCGAGTGGGAGTTCAATAAGCTTCCCGAGGAATGGACGATCGGCTACGGCGATCTGAAGTTCTGCCTGAAACCTTTTGCATTCAAACATACCGGACTGTTTCCGGAACAGGCCGCAAACTGGGATTGGTTTTCTTCTATAATAAAAGAAGCAAAGAATAAAAATCCCGATCGAGACATCAACGTCCTCAATCTGTTTGCATATACAGGGGGTGCAACGATATCTGCCGCCGCAGCGGGGGCTAAGGTCACTCATGTGGATGCATCAAAAGGCATGGTCGGATGGGCAAAGGAGAATGCCCGGATAAGCGGACTTGCGGATGCACCGATCAGGTGGCTTGTCGATGACTGTGTTAAGTTTGTGGAAAGGGAGACGCGTCGCGGCAATAAATACGATGCGATCATAATGGATCCGCCTTCATACGGACGCGGGCCCAAGGGTGAGATATGGAAGATAGAGGACAGCGTGTTCTCGCTGTTGGAAAAGACGGCGGAAATACTTGCCGATAATCCGCTGTTCGTCCTTGTCAATTCATATACAACAGGGTTGCAACCTGCCGTTCTTTCATATATGATGAACACTGTGTTTGTAAAAAGGTTCGGCGGGGGCGTGATCGCTGATGAAGTCGGACTGCCTGTAAGTTTGAACGGACTGGTGCTTCCATGCGGGGCATCCGGAAGATATACACTTAAGTTTTAAAACTGAGGAGGGAAAAATATGTCAACAACTTCACTCGTGCTGATCATGATAGCAATAGCGGTCTACCTGCTGATCATGATCTTCATTGGCGCTTCTTTCATGAAGAAGAACAAAAACTCGGAGGATTATTTTCTCGGTGGACGTTCGCTGAACGGATTCGTTGCGGCGCTTTCCGCCGGAGCATCCGACATGAGCGGATGGATGCTGATGGGTCTGCCCGGAAGTATTTATGCACTCGGAACCGGACAGGTATGGATAGGTATCGGACTTGCACTCGGAACGATAGCAAACTGGGTGTTCGTTGCGGGTCCTCTTCGTAAGTATACGATCAAGGCCAACAACTCACTGACTCTTCCCGAGTTCTTCGTAAACCGTTACCGTGATGAGAAGAAAATACTGCTCGGCGTTTCATCGGCAGTTATCGTTATCTTCTTCGTGGTATATACCGCATCCGCATTTGCATCGGGCGGTAAGCTCTTTAACTCTGTATTCGGAATGGATTACCATCTTGCTCTTATTATCGGCGCCATGGTCATCCTTATCTATACATTTATGGGCGGATTCCTTGCTGTTTGTACAACCGACTTTTTGCAGGGACTTTTGATGCTCATCGCTGTGCTCACCGTTCCGACGGTAGCATACTGCATGATGGGTGGTGACAACTTCACGACAAATCTTGTTGCGACCGGTGTCGATCCTTCATCATTCTTTGACCCGCTTCAGGAAGGCGGAGCGAGAATATCGGCGGTTTCCATTCTGTCATCTCTTGCATGGGGACTCGGATATTTCGGTATGCCCCACATTCTTGTAAGATTTATGGCGATCAAGGATAAGCAGGAACTTAAAAAGTCCAAATCCATCGCTATCCTCTGGGTAGTTCTCGGACTCGGATTTGCATGCTTTATCGGTATACTCGGACGTGCTTACCTTGCAACAACGCTTGGCGAGATGCAGGATCCCGAGAAGGTGTTCATTGAGATGATCAAGAAAGTGTTCACGGAGGATACGAATCTTGCTCTTCTTGCCGGACTCTTTATAGCAGCGATACTTGCAGCGATCATGTCAACGGCGGATTCACAGCTCCTTGTTGCATCATCCGCTATATCAGAAGATCTGTACAAGGGTATCGTCAGGAAGGATGCTGACGAGAACAAAGTGCTCTTTGTCGGACGTTCGGCTACAATATGTGTTGCGATCATTGCACTTCTTATAGCATGGAACCCCGACAGCTCGGTTATGAAGCTCGTATCCGATGCGTGGGCGGGATTCGGTGCTGCATTCGGTCCGCTTGTACTGTGCTCGCTCTTCTGGAAGCGCACGAACTTTGCAGGAGCGATTGCAGGCATCATAACAGGTGCGCTCACAGTTATACTTTGGGATTACATCCCGTTCGGCGGTGCTACGATCGGAGACAAGACGGGACTGTATTCGCTCCTTCCCGGCTTCATAATAAGCTTCGTTGCTATCATAATCGTATCGCTTTGCACGAAGGCTCCTTCGGATGAGATCGTGAAGGAATTCGAAGAGGT
>JAEEJD010000154.1 GCA_016281675.1 Lachnospiraceae bacterium | reverse complement strand
TGCCTTGAGGATCCTAAAAAGGCTTCGGATGCGCTTCAGCATTTCTCGACATTTTTAAGGGCGAATCTGGAGTCCCTGACTGACGAAAAACCTGTTCCGATTGCAAGGGAGATAGAGTGCATAAAAGAATATGTTGCACTCGAACAGTCGGACCCTTCCGGCAGATTTACCGTAAATTACGATATCGCTTTTGATGATTTCAAGGTGCCTCTTCTTTCGGTGGAGCCGATGGTTGAAAACGCGATCAGACACGGAGTGGCGTCAAAAAAGAGCGGAGGGGTTGTTACGATCAGGACTTTTCTTGAGGGAGAAAATGCCGTCGTGACGGTGGAGGATAACGGTTCCGGTTTCGGATCGGAGACAGCGCAGCAGGCACAGCACAGAAGCATCGGTATTCAGAATGTCAGGGACAGGCTGTCACTTATCTGCGGCGGAGATCTTTCAATCGTGAATACCGGAAACGGAACGATAGTACGTATGACAATACCCATGGAAAGAGGGGAAAACGAAGAATGAAAAAGTATTTTACGGTATTCATACCGGTAATGCTTTTAGTGATATGCGTATCATTGGGCGGATGTAAGAAAAAGGACGCAGATGCCGAAAAAACGGATGCAAATACACAGGAAAGTACCGCAGCCGAAAGCGAGCCTGCAAGGGACGATTTTGCGGGTGCCTGGACCGATCAAAATACCGGCGCGATGCTTGATATCTGGAAGAGTGAAGACGGAGTATTTCATGCGCTTGTATGCATAAAGACAAGCGAGACCGAAGTTTCATATTGGTCATTCACCGCTCCTGCGGAAGACGGAAAGCTCAGTTATACCGATTGTGAGAGGATTGACGCGGTCTACGGCAGTCTCGGACAGATATCTGAGACCACAGTGTACGAGAGGGGAAGGGGCAGTGTGGAATTTTCCGGAGATGACCTGGTCTGGAACGACGCTTCGGATGATGCGGGGGCAGGACTTGTCTTTTCGTATGAGGGTGGATATTAGGATCAAATGTTGCACTTTTGTTGCGCTTGACATGGTAAGATTTGGAGAGAGTAATTGAACACTATAACGGTTGATGACAGGCAGCTCGCGGTTAACGCGATGCTTGAAAATCTAAGACAGATAGACCCGGGAGGCAGTCATGCGGGACTGATTTCCTCCCATGAAGCGCTTTCCTTTGCGGATTCTCACAAGCTTGATGTCGCTTTTCTCGATATAGAGATGCCGGACATGAACGGACTTATCCTTGCCAAGGAACTTAAGGACCGGCAGCCGGAAATCAATATCGTGTTTGTGACGGGACATATGGAATACGCCTACGATGCGCATAAGGTTTTTGCCAGCGGATATCTGATAAAACCTGCCGGCGTGGAAGATGTGCAGACGGTTCTCGACAATTTAAGGCATCCTCCGCAAAGGGATCCGGGACGGATATTCGTCCGATGTTTCGGGAATTTTGAAGTCTTTATCGACGGGGTGCCGATGAACTTCAAAAGATCGAAGAGCAAGGAACTCTTAGCATACCTGATAGACAGTGCAGGGTGCAGGGTTACCATGGGAGAACTGATATCCGTGCTGTGGGAAGACGGAGAAAACTCCGGCTCAAGGAATTCACAGCTCAGGATGTTCATAGCGGATATCAGAAAGACATTTAAAGACGCGGGGTTTGACGAGATCCTGATAAGGGAATACAACTCCGTAGCAATAAAAACAGAAAGTTTTGACTGCGATTATTACAGATTTCTCAGATCCGATCCGAACGCCATCAACGAGTACATGGGGGAATACATGAAGCAGTATTCGTGGGCGGAGATGAGAATACACGAACTGGATATAGAGAAAAAAAGCAGCCTAATATAAGGAGAAGAAGACATGAACAACACTCAGATTTACCCGTTTGAAAGAAATCGGTATTACCCGAAAAAGAGACTGTCCAGCGCCGACTACCAGGCTGAGCAGGATTATTTCAACAACAAGAGGAGGTTCCTTAACGGGCTGATGTACGGCTCGGGAATAGTATGCGGACTGGGAGTGTTCAGTCTTGACGATCTCTCGCTCCTTGTTGAGAGCGGTGTCGCGATAGACGGTATGGGAAGAGAGATCGTTGTCGAGACATCCGATGTCAAGAAACTGTCATCGATAGAAGGCTTCGATTCCCTGAAAACGGACGAGGCAAGTCTTTGTCTCAGATATCGCGAAGAGCCCGTACACAAGGTTTATGCGATCGATCAGACAGACCCCGACAAAGAATTCCAGTATAACAGGGTCAAAGAAAGTTATGAGCTTTTCCTTATCGACAAGGGCGATATTCCGGAAACGTTCGAGATGGAGTCGGAATTCCTCACAAAGGGAACGCTGCTTTCAAGTGAAAATTATCTTGTAGAGTTCATTATGCCCGCGACCGTTTCCAGATCGAGAGCGGTAAGGGCAAGAGTTAATGTGACCGGCCTCGGCGAAGGCGGCACAAAGCTTTCATATTCTTCAGTTCTTCAGACTCCTGCTTTTGTGAGCACGGAAGGTGCGAATGAGATATCAATCGATATCCAGGACATCGACCTCAAGAGGGGAGAGACTGTTTCTTACGATTTCTGGCTGATGACGCTGGATAATCCCGCATTTGAATCAAATATAATACTTAAGACCGGAACGGCTGCAGGTTATGAGAATGATAACCCCGTTACCGTACCCGCGAATTTCGCGCTCAAAGTTCTTCTCTCCGACTTAAGACCGAGAGAGATCGTAAGCCGCGAGATAGGACGCATGAACCTCGAACTTCGCAATATCGGAGGACAGGGTGATTTCATCCGCCTTGCGGATCTTAAGCTCGTAAGAACCGACAGTGCATACATTATCGGTGAAGTTAACGAGACTGAGGTAAAGAAATACGTTACCGCTCCCGCCCAGGAAATGACAAAGGGAGATTATCTCGAGTACTTTGTCAAGGAAGCCCCGATAAGTGATAAAGGCGGTGTTGTAGCTGCAGGTAACTCCGGATCGGAGGACGGAGCGGATAACGGTTCCTTCGTTCCCGAGATAGCTACCGGAGTTCTTGAGATCCCCATCGGTGAAAACGCACGCCGCGGCAGCGTACATTATTCCGGAGAGATTGTTCACGGTCTCGGAAAAGGAAATGTATATGTCGAGGTCGGATATGAATATATCAAAGAGGACGAGTCGATAGGCGTAAATGCAAAGAGCACGATCTACGGAAATCCCGATATCTTCGCGCAGGATCAGAGAACGGTCGTAAACGCGGAGACCGCTGTCAGAGTTCTTAACGACAAGGGCAGTTTCGTAGTGGGCGCAAGACTTCTCGGAAATGTCGATTATCTTGTTCTCACATACCGCTGGGTAGCGATCAAATTCCCTGCAGGAAACGATCTCGGAATCTCCGAGGATTACACCGGAAAGAGCATCGCACCCGAGACACCGACAGTCAGAATGGGAACAAAAGAGAACCATTACTTCGGAGTCCGTTTCAACAATATGGACAAGTGCAGCGTAACTTACGAACTCACCGAATCCGGATCGGGAAGCATCACTTCGGACGGTATCTACACAGCTCCCGCTAAGCCCGGAGTATATGAGATCAGAATCTACTGCACTGATATGCCGGTAATATGCACTTACGCATATGCAATAGTTGAGAAGACTGGTTACGGAGAAACTGATGAGCGAGCAAATAAGGCAGCTTCGGTATAAAACCTTACACAGGGTAAAACGGAGCGACGTAAACGAGGTCACGATATGTGAGGATTTAGAGAGCGGAACAGGCGAGTCCGTCACAGTCCTCGCGATAGAAGACCACTATACGATGCGGCGTTTTATCGAGGTATACGATAAAGCTGATTATATAGAACAGAATACAGTGCTGAACATGTTTACGGACGAGGGAAAGTTTTTCATCGTTTATCCGTATGTTCAGGAGAGAGCGCTTGAAGATTTCTACATGGGCAACGCACTTTCCCTGCATGAATGCGAGGAGATATGCGTAAATCTGATAATTGCGTGCATGACATGCAGCCTGCCCTGGCCGATTCTTTATCTTGTGCTTAAGCAGAGGGAGATACAGCTCGCAAGAGACGGAGCCGTATCACTCAGCTACCGTATCGATCTTACAGATCTTGATCCTACGATCGGAGAACAGGGCTGCGCCCTTGAATGCGCGAGAATCCTGACGAAGATGCTTGAGCCTAAGGCCAAAAGAAAAGCCAACAGCTATGTGCTTCTCAGGAAGAAAACGGAAAAGAACAGTTATTCAAGCTTCAAGGAACTCTACAAAGATGTAGAGATGGCAGCGGAACCGGAGAGAAAACGCGGATTCAAGCCGGCAATCAAGGCCTGGTTCAACAGAAACCGCCAGACATTTTTCAGGATATTTCTCTGGGTCAGCATAATCCTTGCGCTGTTCGTGATAGTAACGTTTCTTACTAACCTGTTTTTCGGAGATGCTCCGTGGCTTCGCTTATTCATCAGGAGCTTCGAAAAAATCGGACTGGAATCGCTTTTGCAATAAATTGTGGAGTAATCACAGATGAGAAGAATTAGGGAACTGATTGCAGCAATCATAATATGGATGGCCGTGGTGGCGGTAGGAGCAGTGGTTTTTTACGGTTATAAAAAGCCGGGAACGGATTACACCACATCAAATTCCTATGTAAAGATTGAAGACGAGCTTTTTGTGTCCGACAATTTCGGAAACAACGGCCTTATCTGGAAAATGGATCTCAAAGGCAAAGTTCTCAAGCTTTATGCCACCAAAACGGATACATATCTCAAGGGATGGAATATCGAAGATACGGATATAGCCGGCGAGAGTATCTGCGCGGTTTATTCAAAGAAAGTAAATGATAACGGCAGACTTATCACAAAATACGTCATAGCCAAATACAATACCGATCTGCAGATGCAGTTTATTTCACCTGCATTCAGAATTCCGTCGGAATCACGTTTTTCACATCTTACAGGCGGCGAAGACAAGTTCATCATAACCGCGATTTCCGATAACGGGCAGCAGGCATATGCCTACGAACTCGGAAGCGGAGACCTGATCGCTGTTTCGGATCCTTCCGCCGAAGACAAAGAGAAATGGGAGGAAGCGGAGAGCAAATTAAAAGATATCACATACAGCGAAAGTGTACTTCCCAGATATTATACCGAAGCCCGTTATCAGGATGATGTTTTCGTCCTTCGATATGATAATTCGGAGCCCGGTACTTTTGCGGTTGACGAGACCGTGGCAAATCTTTTTGAGAGAAAATCGGTAGACCCCGGAAAATATGTAAACGCTGTAGGAGTTCCGCCTTCAATCTTTGTTGCGGCCGTACTCTTCGGCGCAATGGTTATGGCTGCGGTCTTTATACTTCTTCAGAACAGAAGAAGAGCGGTATACCTTGTTTTCGGATACGAAATTCTTTTGCTTTTAGGATGTACTTTAGCGCTGTTCTTTATGATCACCGGAATGAGAAGGTCAACCATCGGTTACTATACGGAGATCGTGTCTTCGGATGCGCAGGGAATATTCGACGGTTACGGACTAATGAACCTTTCGTCGGAAGAACTTTATGATACGGACGAATACGAGATCATAACCGACAGACTGGACAGAAGAGCTTCCTCTTCCGCACTTGACGTGGAAGATATCCTGATAACGGATACTCTCACCGGCAGGATCGTGATGAGCATAAGCGGAAACAACAGGGACAGCATCGGAAATATCTACGGAAATGAAGTTGAGAAGATGCTTGAGAGTATCAGCGCAGGAAATGCGTACACCTATGGTAATGTACCGATCGCAGGAAGCAGAAAACTCGTTCTTGCGACCAATCTTTCCTCATCGGGTTACAGCGGATACAGCGCGGTTGTTATAGCTGATGACAGATTCACTTTCGACGGACTTTTCAAGCGGTACAAAGGACTCTTTGTGGTAGCTCTGTCCGTATTCGGAGTAGGTACGATCGCAGGTCTTTTATATATACTTCTGCAGAACAGGGATCTCAGACAGTTCCAGCAGGCTCTCAAGATCGTGGCGACCACGGGTGAGGAGATTGAAAAACCCGAAGTGATCGGCAGGGACATCAACTATATGTGGAACAGTCTTGCCGAGATCAGAAAGAGTATAGTAAGCAGCAACAGAATCAAATATCTGACATACGAAGCATATTTCAGATTTGCTCCAAAGAGCATTGAAAGGATATTAAAGAAGCAGTCGATTACCGAGGTGGAAAGCGGAAGCGCAGTAAGCTTAAGCGGTGCGATCGCGCTTCTTACGGTTCCTTCAAAAGCCGGTAAAAAACTTACCGTTTCGGAGATAGAAAAGAAGAATTCTCTTCTTACCATCGCCGAGAAATGCCGCGAGGAATATGACGGAATCCTCATTTCAGAGAATGATACTCTGTCGGAACTCAAATTCCTGTTTACCGATGACAACAAGAATGCGGCCGGATTCGGTAATGACCTTATGCTAAGGCTTTATGAGGAAAAGGCACTCGGCTTTGCCGGATCGTCAATGATTCTTCATTACGCTCCGTACATATACGGTATCGCAGGAAGCGATAAGCAGGCATGTGTATGTATAGCTTCGGAAGAGGCGGATATTCTTGAAACCTATGCGGAGTGGTTCAGGCAGATGAGACTGCCCCTCGTGCTCACGGAAGAGCTGATCGAGCACGAAAACAGCAGCGGAGATTACAGATACATCGGATTTATAATCCCGAATCCCTCAGACACGGAAAGAAGAATAAAACTATACGAGGCGCTTGATGCAGAACCTTCGCCGGTAAGGAGCAGGAAGGTCAGACAGAACAAGCATTTCTCGGATGCGCTGAAGCTCTTTTATGCGCGTGATTTCTACATGGCAAGGGGAATGTTCTCGGAGATACTCCGTGAATCACCCGACGATGAACTGTCGAAATGGTATTTATTTGAGTGTGAGCGTTACCTCGACGGAGCGGCTACCGATGGATTCTACGGTGAGCTCCACATGGACGGACGTGAAAGTTTGTAGGAGATATAACAGAACGTGAACCCGTTAAAAACACTATTACAAACTATAAAAGCTAAATTTACGCCCTTCGTCACAAAGGCTAAGCTTTATACAAAGCCGAGCTTCCTTCTGACGAGGGCTACCGAGCTGCTCAGGACTTTCTTTACAAAGACCCTGAATGTCAAGCCGCGTCACAAGGACGATTACTATACAATAGGACGCTGGCTTGTCAGCAGACGCCTTGCTTTCGCCGCGGTTATGGTAATCGGAGTGCTTTCAATAGCGTTTCTTGTAAGCTCCTGGAGCGGACTGTTCCCGGGAAGACAGAACGACGGTATCAAGACATACGCTTACAACAATGTGCTTCTTAAGTTCGCAAAGGGAACCGTAAGGATAAAGGGAAAATCGGGATACCTGGCGTACGAGGGTGAGGTTTCGAAAGGTGCCTGCAACGGACAGGGAACCCTTATGAATCCCGCCGGTTTTGTGGTTTATCAGGGCAATTTCGCCAACAGCATGTACGAGAATGTCGGAACGCAGTACTACCAGGACGGAACTCTTTTTTACCAGGGTTCATTCCACGAAAATCTGCACAGCGGAAACGGAAAGCTCTACCGCACGAACGGAAGCCTTGAGTACGAAGGCGAATTCGCACTCAACATGAAAGAGGGGGATGGAATTCTCTTCGATATGGGACATAATCCCGTATTCAACGGAATGTTCTCGGTTGATGATATCAAGTACAGCGATCTTATCGGCAAGTCGGCATCCGAAGTCGCTTCGTCATACAACGGAGAGACAACAATCTACGAATCGGATTCGGAGAGAGTAAGATACATGCCCGAGATAAACGCGATGAGCGTTGAATATCTTGACGAAAACTCCGTGGAAGCCGAAGCCAGTGTAGAGATGATCTATGTTCTCAAGGACAGTTTCCCGACAGCCGGAGGACGTATTAACACATTCAGCGAACTTGTCAATTATCTCGGCGAGCCGATATATGTCGGAAGTTCATACGCGACACTTCCCGAGATACTTGCAGTCAACAAATTAAACGAAAAGTCAAAGGGTATCGTCATAAACGGACCCGCGGATATTACGATCAGTTCTGTATTCACGGAGTATAACGAGATCAAAGATTACGACCATGATTATAAGGTCTATCTTCACACCTATCACAAGGACGGCCTGTTATACATCTTTGTGACGGATCCGGGAGTGGATACGTTCAGTTTTTATTACATCATGACGGAGAGTCTTGCGGACATAGAATAATCATTTGGATTTATAGCAGGGAAAGCCATGAGATTTACAGAAGAAAAGAGAGGAAAATCGAATAATGCGCGATTATTGACAAAGCGTTTTATCGCGGGATTCCTTACGACCGTTCTGGCCGCTTCTTCGCTAGTGCTCACTTTCCCCGAAAAGGCATCGGCAGCACGCCGCCAGACCATACTTTCACTTGCTACGGCAAAAACCGTAGCTATTTGCAATTCCGAAAAGATAGAAGCGATCGAGATGCAGATAGAGGCAAAGCAGGCTGCAAGAGAATCCGCTCTCCGTTCGCTTAAGGAAAAAGAGAGGAGCATGCAGACCTTCAGATGGTCACCGCTCCTGAACTTCAAATTTCCGACAACTCCCAACGAAGCCGAGGCATTTGAATTCTCCTACAAGCCGACACAGCTTCAGTACGATATCGATACACTCAAGCACAAAATTAACGATCTTAAGCTGCAGGAAAACGAAAAAGTCAGCGGAATTTATATAGATATAATCACTTCTACCGCTGAGATAACTTTCCTCAATCAGAGAATCAGCAATCTTGAAAAAACACTTCTCAAGAACAAGGCGAGACTTGCGCTCGGACTTGCGACAGAAGCGCAGATAAAGATGCAGGAAAAAAAGCTTGAGGGATATAAAAAGAGCCTTTCTTCGGAGAAGACAAAGCTTCAGAGATCGAAAGACAAGCTCGGCAAAGAAGTAGGTTTTACGATCACTGAACAGTATCTCTTTGAGGATGCTTTCGTCACAACAAATATCGACAGACAAATGGTCGAAAGCCTTCAGAAGCACGCAAAGGAAACCGATCAGACAGTGTTTGAGGCCAAACAGGCAGAGGAACTTGCAAAACTGGAGCTGATGACGAATTATGAACTCATGAAGCAACAGTACGGCGGGAACATAAATATGATAAGCGCTTATGTCCAGCAGGCTCTCGACGGAGGATCGATCGACAAACGTGCTTTTAAAAAGAAATATGATGAGTTTCTGAAAAAGATAGACGATCCATGGGTCGGCAAAAAGCGTATTCTTTTTTTCAAGTTCCCCAAAGAGTGGTGGAAGGGTGATACCGACGGTATCAGATATGTTGAAGACGATCCTTATGTTCTTTATGCTTCCGCACTTGAATATGAGAGTGCCCTGAAGGAATACAACAATACATGCAATGAACTGGACAGCGCGATTGCGGAAGGCTATGACAATCTCATGGAGACCCGCAAAGCCTATATCACTGCAAAGAACGATCTCGAGACACTGAAGCAGCAGCTCATCTATGATGAAGCTCTAAATGCGCTCGGACAGATGTCGTTGGAGGAATACGATACAGAGCTCGGAGAGTACGAGAGCGCAAGGAGTGCACTTAAGGATGCGCTTTCCCTCTATTCGAAAACGCTGTTTGAATTTGACAGGACAACATGCGGCGCGGTTTCGGAATATTTTATCGTTGAATCGCTTACTACACAGGCAGGTCACGCCGGTCTCGGAACACCTCCGGAAGGAAGCGGTGACGCGGTTGAGGATGCCCTTGACGCAATGCAGTCGATAATCAAAAAGGGAGCGACATACAGTATCCGTTCAATCGTAGATTCCGAGGAGTTCATGCTCTATATCGATATCCCCAATGATTTTGAGTTTAATGTCACTCATTTCGAACTGTGGTCTGACGGAAGACAGATAGGTGAGAGGACGCCCAAGAATGAATCGATAAAGCATCTGACTCTGACTGTCACTGAGGTTGAATCGGTATCGATAGCGCTTTATAACAACGACGAATTTATAGATAAATGCGCGATCGACCCGACAGTTTCATACGGTCCGCTGAACATTACAACGGGATATGAAAAGATCGATCCGAATGCGGAAAAATATGTAGGTTCGTACACACTCGAAGAAGATGAAAATACGGATATGATAAAGCTCCGCTTTACATTCGATAAAGAGGGAGTTGCGAAGAATTACAACACCGACCAGGAGGTAGCTTTCTACAACCTGAGCGCGCAGCAGAATCTGTATCTGTTTTCGAACGATCTGATAAAAGCGGACAATCCTTTCACATACATGTCGTTCATAAAGAATGATGTAGGAAAGCTTACCGTGAGGATGTTTGCGGAGGACGGAAGCTATATCGGCGGAGCCAGCATCAATTCAAACGATAAAAAGCTTTATGCAGACGAAGATATAACACTTGCGGATGTGCAGGAAGCTCTTGCGAGACAGATAGTCGTTGAGAAGAAATCAGAGGATCTTCTCGCAGAGAAAGAGCGCCTTGAGGATATGCTCAGTGCCGCGGAGAGCATCGATACCGGCGAGGCGGAATCTCCGACCGTAACGCATTATAAAGAACGTCTTGCAGAGATAGAGGAAGAACTCAGCGATATCGCGAACAATGTGACGGCAGAGGAGATAGCCCAGTCGCTTAAAGACAATGCAGCTGAGATAGCAAAACGCATCAGTGAATCGGAGTCGGCCGCAAAACTGCTCGGTGAAGACGGCGGAGACGAGTTGGACGCTAAAGATGCCGCGGCAGCAAAAAGCGCGATATTAAGAGCCGCAGCCGAAGATTTTGTCAAAGAGAGTAAGCTTGAAGCTCTTACGAAACAGATAAACGAATCGATCCTTGCAAACGAAAAAGAGAAGGCCCGTCTGATTGCGGAATATAACAAGGAAACAGACGAAAAGAAGAAAGAGGATCTCAAGAAACAGATCGACAATATTTCCGCCCAGATAGCGGCCGATGAGAATAAGCTCAAGAGTCTTGAACTAAAGAATATCAGTGCGAGTGAGGATGAAATCCTCAAAGCGATGGACGAAAGC
>JAEEJD010000153.1 GCA_016281675.1 Lachnospiraceae bacterium | reverse complement strand
GTGTGGATGCGCTGTTTATCGCCGATCCGAACAATCCTACGGGACGAAACATCGATGAAGGGCTTTTGAAAAGGATACTTGGCGCTTCGCGAACTCACGGGATCACAGTCGTGCTCGACGAGAGCTTCTATACTCTCTCGGAGGGATACAGAAGCGACAGAAGTGCCGGACTTATCGGGGAATTTGATAATCTTGTGATCGTAAGGTCGTACACGAAGAGCTTTGCACTTCCGGGTGTGCGTATGGGCTGCGTTATAAGCTCCGGCGCAAATATCGAAAAGATCCGAAGGCATCTTCCGGAGTGGAACCTTCCGGCTCATACCGAAGAAGTGATTAAGGAGTGTGTCGGAAAGTGGAATGACGATCTGTATGAACGCTCGATCAGGCTGATCGAAACCGAGCGGAAATTCCTTGCTGAAAAACTATCCGATCTCGGATTTACGGTGTTTACGAGCGATACGACATTCATCCTGTTCAAAGGTCCGGCTGACCTCTATGAAAAGCTTCTTGATAGGAATGTCCTTATCAGGAACTGCGATGATTATGAGGGGCTCGGCAGGGGATATTACAGGATCGCCGTAAGAAGGCATGAGGATAACGTCCGGCTTATAAATGAGATTGCCTCTGTTACAGCTAAAGGCGGGAACACGGATATTGAATGATAAAACGAAGCTGAAAACGGAATATATCGCTCCGGCCGAGATCGAGAAGAGAAGTTTTGAGATCATAACGCAGGAGCTTCTTGATAAAGAGGGCATCGTGATCAACGGATGCGAGTCAGTAGGGCCGCCAACGGGGGATTCTCCCATACTTGACGTGATAAAAAGATGCATTCACACAACGGCGGATTTTGACTATGCGAGGACGATGTACTTCTCGAAGGGCGCGACCGAGCGGTTTTGCGAGCTGGTAAGGCAGGGCGCGACGATAGTCACGGATACGAACATGGCTCTTTCGGGGATCAACAAGATGAGGCCGGGAAAGTACGGCTGCAATATTGTCTGCTATATGGCTGATGATGATGTTGCGGCGGAGGCTTCGGATCGTGGTGTTACGAGAGCACAGGTGTCGATGGAGCGAGCGATGAAGCTTTCGGGACCGGTCATCTTTGTTATCGGAAATGCACCGACTGCGCTTATGACGATAAAGGATCATTATGACAGCGGTGATTATACACCCGCTTTCGTGATCGGCGTTCCGGTGGGATTTGTCAATGTGGAAGCTGCCAAGGAGCTTATAATCCGAAGCGATATCCCGCACATAGTCAACAGCGGCAGAAAGGGCGGCAGTAATGTTGCCGCCGCGATAGTGAATGCGCTGACGGGGAAAATGTAGGATGAAGAGCGGTTTTACGACCGGAAGCTGTGCGGCGGCTGCGGCAAAAGCCGCTGCGATCATGCTGTTTGAGAATAAAGAGATAGGCTCCGTGTCGATCATGACACCGTCGGGAGTGATGTTCAACACCGCCCTGTCGGATGTTATGTTAACTGACGGGCCGAGCGCGTCATGCGCGGTAAAAAAACCGTCAAGTGATGATCCGGATGTTACCGCCGGAATGCTCATATACGCAAAGGCCGAGTTTTTGACGCCGTTTTGCGGATCAAAGCCGCAAGGAACAGCCGGAGTGAATGTGATGATAGAGGGCGGCGAAGGGATAGGAAAGGTAACCAAGCCCGGTCTTGACAGGCCTGTCGGGGATTACGCGATCAATTCGGTCCCGCGAAGTATGATCGAGTCCGAGGTCAGAGCGGTGGCGGACGAGTTTGAATACACAGGAACGATCCGGATCGTGATATCAGCCCCCGAAGGAGCGAAGATCGCAGAGAAGACTTTCAATCCGAGACTCGGGATAGAAGGCGGGATATCCGTGATCGGTACGAGCGGTGTCGTGGAACCCATGAGTACCCGCGCGATCATAGACACGATAAGGGTGGAACTGTCGCAAAAAAAGGCGCTCGGGGAGAAGATCGCGGTTGTATCTCCCGGAAATTACGGATTCGCCTTTATGAAAGAGCACTACGACTATGATCTGGACAGGGCCGTCAAGTGCTCAAATTACATAGGGGATACGATAGATATAGCACGCGCTGCCGGATTTGAGGGAATGCTCCTTGTCGGACACGTCGGAAAGCTTATCAAGGTGAGCGGAGGCGTGATGAACACCCACTCGAAGGAGGGGGACGGAAGAATGGAGCTTATGGCGGAAGCCGCCGTTTTCGCCGGAGCGGGAGACGGAGTTGTTGCGGATATCCTCGAAAGCGTCTCAACGGAAGAAGCGTACCGGATAATGCTTGAAGCCGGTATAGAAGATAAATGCTTTGAACACATTATGGATAAGATAGCTTTCCATCTTAAGAAGAGAGCTATTGACATGAACATTGAATGCATCGTCTATTCGAGCGTATACGGTCTTTTGGGCCGGACGGAAGGTGCTGAACAGATGATGAGGGAAGCCATGGAAACAGCGAAAGGTTAACATAATATGATACACTTCGTCGGTGCCGGACCCGGCGCTCCTGATCTTATCACGGTCCGTGGAATGAGATTAATAGAAGAAGCGGAAGTCATCATATATACGGGAAGTCTCGTCAATCCCGAGCTGCTCGGATATGCGAAAAAGAATCCCGAGATATACAACAGTGCGACCATGACTCTCGAAGAGGTCATGGAAGTTATGTTAACAAGCGATTCGGCCGGAAAGAACATAGTAAGACTCCATACGGGTGAACCGAGCATATACGGAGCCGTCAGGGAACAGATGGACGTCCTGGACGAAAATCACAGGACTTACGATTCGACTCCCGGGGTGAGTGCATGCTTCGGAGCTGCAGCAACCCTCAACATCGAATATACGCTTCCGGGAGTATCCCAAACACTTATCGTTACGCGGATGGAAGGAAAAACCCCGGTTCCGGAAAAAGAGAGCATAGAATCGCTTGCCGCTCATAAGGCATCAATGGCGATCTACTTAAGCTCGGGTATGCTGGGAGAATTGTCCCGACGCCTGATATGCGGAGGGGTTGCTCCGGGTGCCCCGGCAGCTATTGTATACAAGGCCACATGGCCCGAGGAAAAAGCTTTTGTCTGTACGGTCGAAACGCTCGAGAAAACAGCGGATGAAAACGGCATCGGTAAGACGGCCGTTGTCCTCGTGGGGGATGCCGTGACACATTCCTCATATGACAGATCGAAGCTCTACGATCCCGGATTTGCAACGGAATTCAGGGATAACACACGATAGATAACAATATTAAATAACACTAATGAATAACATGCGTAATGATGTATACAAAATGGCGGTCTGCTTTTCCGAGAAGGGGAAAGATGTGATAGAAAGGCTCAACAATGCGGCTTTACAGGCAGGAGTCAGCAAAGCGGAGCCTTATAAATGCTATGCCGGCGCAGGTGAAGCTTCGGATGGTGACCCCGGGGACGGCTTCAGATCCATCTCACTGGATGAATATACAAGGATCGGATTCGAGTCACACCGTCCGCTTATATTTGTCGGCGCGACCGGGATCGCCGTAAGGGCGATCAGCGCCTATGTGAAGGATAAATTGACCGATACCCCGGTCATAGTAATAGACGATAACGGCAGATTCGTGATCCCGATACTGTCGGGACATGCAGGCGGGGCCAATAAGCTTGCGGTAATTATAGCCAATCTTCTTGATGCGATACCGGTTATCACGACTTCAACCGATGTTAACCGGGCATTTTCCGCCGATGTGTTCGCGGTAGAAAATCACCTGACCATACGTAACCGCGAAGGCATCAGGAAAGTGTCGGCAAAGGCTATAGAAGGAAAACCCGTGACGCTGTCCGTTAAGGATTATCCTCCGCGCGAAAAGGTTGACATAATTCTGGCCGACAGGACCGACAGTGAATATGATCTGTTGTTGTCACCCAAGAAATATACGATAGGGATCGGGACCAGAAAGGGAAAGGATCCGGAGGAGGCTGAGGCTTTTATACTGGAAGTGCTCGCCGGTGAAGGGATAGCTGTTCAAGATGTTTATGCCGTCTGTACGGTGGATATCAAGGAGGATGAGCCGGCTATAAAGCGGTTCTGCGGCAAATATTCCCTTCCGCTCATAACGTT
>JAEEJD010000152.1 GCA_016281675.1 Lachnospiraceae bacterium | reverse complement strand
GTCCGAGAAGAAGGTTGGCATTTCCTCTTCCCTTGTCGATCTCCATTCCGGAATGTCCTCCGGCGAGACCGCATATAACGATACTGTATCCGATACCTTCTGCTTTCTCATACGAGACCGGCAGGCTGCACTTAACTCTTTTTCCGCCGGCACAGCACGTAAGAATCTCTCCTTCAACTTCATGATCAAGGTTGATAAGGTATTTACCGGTAAGACATGATGCATCAAAACCTATAGCTCCTCGCATCCCGTCTTCCTCGTCAACCGTAAACAGAGCTTCGACAGGAGGAAGATCAAGCGTATCGTCGTCAAGAATGCTGAGCATGAATGCGATCGCTATGCCGTCATCGGCACCGAGTGTCGTTCCTTTGGCGAATATGTAATCGTCAAGAACCGACAGTTTGAGACCGTCTTTTGTAAAATCATGCTTGGCTTCGTAATCGTAACTCTTCTCGCATACCATATCCATATGTCCCTGAAGAATTACGGTATCACGCTTATCATCACTTTTTCGGGAGGGCTTTTTGACAACAACGTTACCCATATCGTCCCTTATATAGGACAGACTGTGCTCCTCGGCAAAACCAACGATATAATCGCTGATCCTTCCGCACTTTCCCGGAGACCTCGGTATTGAGGATATCTCTTCGAAATAGTAGAATACTTTTTCCGGCAAAATGCCGTCCAATACTCGTTCCATGATTAACCCCATCCTGCAAAAAAGCGGAACCTTTACGGTCCCGCCTAAACCTGTCAGATCACACTTACATTCTTGCCGCCACCGTTTGCATTGCCGTTCTTATCACCGGAATCCGTAGGATATCCTTCCAGAGCCGCGATGTCGTTGTCAAGTTCGACCTGAGGATACAACTGTGATCTGTCCTGTGCGATAATGGATTCGCATTCTTTCAGCTTATTGATCAGATCCCCGTACTTCGCATCAGCAGTTCCTATCGCATGATCGATGATCTGCTGCAGCGTTGACAGTTGACCGAAAGTATATTCCATTGCCGACTGTCTGACGTTGTTCGCTTCAACCGTAGCCATATCGACTATCTGTTGCGCCTGGGCAGTCGCCTGTTTGACAACTTCTCCGGCCTGGGCGTAAGCCTGTTGCATTATCTCATTCTCATCGACCATCCTGACCGTTTCGGCCTGAGCCATCGATAACATTGCATCCGCCTTATCCCTTGCATCCTGAAGAATCCGCTCTTTGTTGCTGATTATCTTCTGATACTTCTTGATCTCCTCGGGAGTACGAAGACGAAGGTCACGAAGAAGCTCATCCATACGGTCCTTATCAACGATGATATTTGTCGTGGAAAACGTCTGGTACTTACATTCCGAAATAAAAGATTCTATTTCGTCGATTACCTGTTCGATTCTGCTGCTCATTTACACTCTCCTCTTTGTTATCCCCTTTATTTCCCAAACTTCTCGTAAGTAAGCTTTTTAACGAGCGGAGGAACGAAATTGTCTATGTTCCCTCCGTAACTTGCGACCTCCTTAACCGTCGAGCTCGAAAGATATGCATATTCGAGCGATGTTGTAAGGAACATCGTATCTACACCCTTATTCAGCACGCTGTTAGTCTGTGCCAACTGAAGTTCATATTCGAAATCCGTAACGGCACGCAGCCCTCTTACGATAACTTTGGCATCACATTCCATCGCAAAATCAACAAGAAGACCTTCGTAACTGAGTACCTTTATATTGGGAATATCCTTAAGAACTTCTTTTAATATATTAACACGTTCATCAATAGAAAACAACGGCTGTTTGGCGCTGTTATTGAGCACTGCCACTATAAGTTCGTCGAATATATCCGATGCTCTTTCGATGATATCTATATGTCCGTATGTTACGGGATCAAAGCTTCCCGGATAGATCGCTTTATTCATTGATTCCTCCGTTTCATAAAAACATGTTTGTTATTCTTGTAATCCTTGATCCTTGTTATCTCGAATCCAAGATCGGATGTAAAAGACATATCGGTATTGATTCCCGCTTCACAGATCACAAGAGTGTCTTCATCTATTATATCCGACCTTCCGAGAATTGACAGGACGGATCGTTCCAATCCCTGATCATAAGGCGGATCCATAAACACAATATCAAACTTACTTCCCCTTACAAGAGTCGAAAGAGCCGACATCACATCAGCCTGATATACGTTCGACACATCGGTAAAATGTGTGGTCTCAAGATTCTTCCTGATACAAAGAGACGCCTCTTTATCCTTCTCGATAAATGTGCATCCCGATGCGCCACGACTGAGTGCCTCGATACCTATACCGCCGCTTCCGGCAAACAGATCAAGAAAGTTAACGTCATACAGAACCGGGGAAAGAATATTAAAAAGCGTTTCCTTGACTTTATCGGAAGTCGGTCTCGTATTCATGCCTTTCGGAGTGACGAGTTGAAGTCTTCGTGCACTTCCCGCAATAACTCTCATACTCAGCCTCTCAGTTTGCTTCCCTTGGTGTCACGTTTTGCGGCTTTAAGCCTTGATAACAGTACTGTCTTACTTCCGACTTTAACACTCTTATCATCTTCCTCAAAGAGATAATAAACATTACTGATCCTGTCACTTCCGGTAAGCTTTATCGCCCTTACTCCTACAGCACCTTTCTTCTTGACCGGAACCTCATCGATCTCAAACTTCAGGAACACATCAAATTCGGTCTGAAGAACAACATATTTCTGCTCCGTTATCGGGAATACCGTTATAACTTCATCATCATCGAGAAGCGATGTTGCGGCAACTGTTCGCTTTATGACGTCAAATTCCGTTCCGTATACCTGTTTGAACATGCCCTTCTTCGTACCGAACATGAGCTTCTGGAGCACAAGATCACCCATCGGAAGCACATATACGACCGATTCTTCGGATGAGTTGAAGTTACTGACATTATCAATCGGAATACCTTTGTCCCTGAATTTACCGAAAGGAAGATCACTGACCTTAACGGAATGCATTACTCCTCTGTTGGTAAAAACGCATATCCTGCCAGTATTAAGGCACTTGAAACTTATCCTGAATTCTTCGTCAACAGCATCCCTGTTACGCTCATATGTAGGAACATCAACGGTCTTGGCATATCCGAATCTGTCCATAAGGAAGACCACTTCCATCTCTTCGGCCTTCTTCTCTTCGTATACAACCTCAACACTGTTCTCTATCTGTGTCTTTCGTTCGCTTCCGTACTGCTTCCTTATAAGATCGAGATCTTTTATTATTGCGGCGTCCATCTTGGCCGGTTTGGTCAAAAGTTCCTTGTATTCCGCGATATCCTTAAGCGTCTTGTTATGTTCGGCCACAAGCGCTTCCATCTCGAGACCGATCAGCTTATACAGTCTCATATCGAGAATGGCGGATGCCTGTCTCTCGCTGAAAGTAAGATTGGATGCAATCTTCTCGGATATCCTTGATTTGAACGTTATTCCTTCGGTCGTGCCCGACATAAGGCAGGCCTTGGCAGTCTTGACATCTTTGCTGCCGCGGAGTATCTCGATGATGACATCGATAATATCCACTGCTTTGATAAGACCTTCCTGTATCTCCTTCTTATCAAGTTCTCTCGACAAAAGCGTTTTGTACTTGCGAGTCGAGAGTTCTCTTAAGAAATTAACATGACAGGATATGATAGAACGAAGTCCCATTACTTCAGGTCTTCCTTCACATATGGCAAGCATGTTAACACCGAACGTGTCTTCAAGTCTTGTCTTCTTGATCAGCATGTTGCGGACATTCTCAACATCGGCATCTTTCTTGAGTTCGATAACTATTCTGATCCCCTCTTTACTTGACTGGTTGGAGATATCCACTATATCCGTTGTCTTCTTTGCATCGATAAGCGCGACTATATCAAGAAGGAACTTTGAAATGTTTGCACCGATCATCGTATAAGGTATCTCGGTTATGACAAGTGAAGGCTTTCCTCCCTTGCCCACCTCAAGTTCTATCTTTCCCCTGACCTTGATCTTACCGCTTCCGGTCTCATATATCTCACGAAGCTCGTCTTTGTTCGTAATGATTCCGCCTGTAGGAAAATCGGGACCGGGCATTATCTCAAGAAGTTCATCCGTTGTGATCATCGGATTCTTCATAAACGCTTTCTCGGCTTCTATCACCTCATTAAGATTATGCGGCGGCATGCTCGTAGCCATTCCGACCGCAATACCTTCGGCACCGTTAACCAAAAGGTTCGGAAACTTTGAGGGCAGGACAACGGGTTCTTTGCCGGTCTCGTCATAGTTGGGGGCAAAATCAACAACATCCTTATCAAGATCCGACAGCATTTCTTCCTGGGTTATCCTGCGAAGTCTGGCCTCGGTATATCTCATGGCGGCAGCGCCGTCGCCTTCGATCGATCCGAAATTGCCGTGTCCGTCAACAAGAGCAACTCCTTTTTTGAAGTCCTGACTCATATTGACAAGGCAGTCATATATGGAGCTGTCACCGTGGGGATGGTATTTACCCATCGTATCCCCTACGATACGTGCGGATTTGAGATGCGGTCTGTCAAATCTGTTGTTGAGTTCATACATATCATAAAGAGTACGCCTCTGAACGGGTTTGAGTCCGTCCCTGACATCGGGAAGCGCACGCGAGATTATTACGCTCATCGCATAATCTATGTATGATTTTTTCATCTCATCCGAGTATTCGGTTTTGATTATCGTTTCTTCTACGACAGTGTCTTTTGCCTTTCGTGCGGCCATATATTTCTCTCCTTACAAAACGTTTCGCCGATCAGAAATCAAGCTCAGCGTCCTTGGCATGTCTGTAAATGAAATCCTTACGGGGTCCGACATCATTTCCCATGAGCATTTCCGTTGTATTGCTCGCAAGACGTGCGTCTTCTATCTCAACAAGCTTCAGTCGTCTGGCGGCAGGATCAAGGGTCGTTTCCCACAACTGCGCAGCATCCATCTCACCCAGACCTTTATATCGCTGAAGTTTGAAGTTGGTGTGATTTTTTCTGTATTCCGAAAGAGCTTTATCGTCGTACAGGTATTCCTCCTCGCCTCTTGACGGCATCGCTTTGTAAAGCGGAGGCATTGCTATATAAACATGCCCCTCATATATCAGTTCGGGCATGAACCTGTAGAACAAAGTAAGAAGAAGCGTTGAGATATGAGCTCCGTCAACATCGGCATCAGC
>JAEEJD010000151.1 GCA_016281675.1 Lachnospiraceae bacterium | reverse complement strand
TTGCTATCTTTTCGGTTGTTTCCGAGGTTGATGCCGTCTTCTTGCTGTCGTTGTCTTTCGTATCCTTGGAATCCGTATCTGTTTTGTTCTTATCTTCCGATCCCGTATCCGGAGCGCCGCTCTTACTGCTGTTCTGAGTATTCCCGGAATTTGATCCGGTACTTTTCGATCCGCTGTTCTTAGACCCGCTTCCGCTCGAAGCTGTGCTGTTTGTTGTACTGTTAGATGCGTTGCTCTTCGTGGTGCTGTTAGATGCATTGCTCTTTGTAGTACTGTTTGATGCAGTACTGTTTGATGCAGTACTATTTGATCCGCCTCCCGATGAGTTCGACGAACCGGTCGATGATCCCGACGACGATCCCGACGAACTCCCCGAGCTGCTTGACGACTTCGTTATCTTAAACGAAACGGATCTGTCGGACGGAAGGTTATAGTTATCGCATCCGCTGCCTTCCAGTCCCGTGATCGTTGCGGTATGTGTTCCTGCCTGGCTCGTTCCTCCCGATACTATGAAACGGACGTTGTCGTCGCCCTTTACTCCCGTTACTGTTGCCTTCGGAACATGGCTGCTCCCGTCATATGTAAATGATGTGCTGCCCCAACTGACGCCGAGGTTTGCCTTTTCGATCCTGACTGTGATCGATCCGCTCTTCGATCTGTAATCGGATTTCTCCGCTCTGTAATACAGTGTGTACTCACCCGCATCGCGGTATGACGGTATTCCCGAAGTATATGTTGCATCCGATGATCTTGCAAATGTGAAAGTCACGCCTTCCTGATCACATTGCATCCTGATGGTCGGAACCTGTGATTGTCCGTTGTATGTAAGGGTATCGCTCTGTGATACGGACACTCCCGTTATCTCCGGATACCTGATCTCGTAATCTTTTGAGGCACTGCCCCTGTAATTCCCTTTTCCGGTGATCGTAAGTATATGGGTCCCCGCGGAAGATGCCCTGTTGCCTGAAATCTCATAATCCGTATCCCTTGTAAGAGTACGTCCGTCCACTCTGACCGAAATGTTCTGTGTCTGTTCGGAACCGTTATATAAAAGTTCATTTTCCAGAGTGATCGAAGCGTCATCAAGAGATCTTGCCCTTATAGTGAGTATTCCGTCCTGTGTCCCAACCGCAAAGTGTGAAGTGACTTCTTCCTGTTTGGAATTCTTTATGACCGGGGTTCCGACTACCGCATTCGTGTATGTCCGCGCATCTGTTCCGGATACTTCCGCCGATACTCCCGATACGGTATAAGTCTCATCACCTATCGTAAATTCAAGTGAACCATCCGTAAATCCGCTGACAGACTGTGTATCTCCGTTATAATCCAAAGTCAGACTCTTTGCGGTTATCGTTACGGGGTGCTCGTTTCTCCTATCGTCTCCCCACCAATTGACGGTAAGTGTTCCGTAATCACAAGTGATATCATAGTTACCTTCACGTGTATTGCTGTGAAGCGTATACGTGAACATGTTCCGGCTCGTTCCGGGTGCAGTCCTTGAACCCGTGACGTTCTTCTCCGCTCCTTCTCCGGACACGAATCCGTCTCCCGACACTGTCACGTTGTTGTTCGTCAGTGCGCTTCCGTCATAATCCTTGCTGTCCGTTGCCGATGTCAGCGTGACGTTTCTCTTTGTTATCGAATAATTCTTTGTCCGTCCGGTATCAGGCAGGATATAATTGTCCTTCTTAGCTCCTGACAGTCCGGTCAGGTTTGCGGTATAGTTACCCGCATTAGTCTGGGAAGCTCCCTCGATGACAGGGTTCACGACATCCGAGCCGCATTTATCCGACAGTGTTACACTCACTCCGTGAGGATCCCCGTCATATTTGACGGAAGAAAAATCACTCCATTCAAACGTAAGCGGCTTCTTCGCGATCGATGTCTCCACGTCACCCCATCCGACATCCGTTCCGTTTACGGTTGCTTTATAGTATATTCTGTACCCGCCTGCATCCGTTCCCTCGGGAATTGTTGTGGAATATGTCCCCGGAGAGCCTGTTTCATCGGCAACGGCATAACTCATCGTGCCGGGTGTTCCTCCAAGAGTCACTGATCCCGCATTTACAAGAGCATGTGCATTTCCGTCATACTCAAGTCCGGTTATACCCGTCGGAGCCGTTATGTCGACATCGGGGTCGTCTGTCTTGGACAGATATGCTTTGATGGGAAAATTATCCATAGCTATAACATCATATTCGTCTCCAAGTAAAGCCCTTCTTATGCTCTCACTTCCCAGATCATGCCATGTATTGTTCGGGACAATATTAATATAGCTTTCACCGGTATTGATCACACCCTTTGAATAAAACGCTTGTGTGGCGTTCGTTCCGCTTTCGTTAAGTCCGAATTGCACGTTAAGCCCGTATTTCCCGTCCGGTGTCAACTGGGTAACGACTACGGCAAATTTTTCTCCCTGTCTTACTATCGCAGGTATAGGCAGACTTTCCCTATGAAATCCTCCGTATTTGTATGTATTGACGAAATGAGCTATCTGTGTTCCGTCGGCCGGGTTTTTGGCACCGGATCCCAAAAGATAAATATCATATGTGACTGTAGTCCCGGGTGACGCTGTCTGACATGAAACCTCTTCCAGCTTCGCTGCTTTTTCCCCCGTATCCAGAATGTCATTAACATCAAAAACATTTGCCATGGAGACTTTGAAATTCTGTGCCGTAAAATCAACCTGGTTTACCGGCATAAGATCATACTGGGCCAGATAATACGGCTGTGTTACCGCTCTGTCAAATACAAGAGCCTCAAGCATGTCGATACTGCGATCCTCATAGGAGAGCCAGAAGTATCCGGTATGTTTTGCATTTTCTATTGCATTGTATTCCCACTTTCCGGTTGATTCATTATATACACCCTTATCCTGCCCTTCGAGAAGTCCCCAGTTTCCGCTGTTTGGGAACGCATTAGTTTCTGCTCCCCAGCTGTTCTTAACAAGCCATGCGCCGTCATTTTCCGGAATTGGTGCCGGCGTTCCGTCTTTTTTAAGATGTTCGAATTTTTCTTTGGGATAATTGTCATCCCATCCGACAATCGTAACAGCATGATTGCCATACTTTTTCTCATAAGTATAATGAGCCCATTCAGGGCTGATATATTCTGTCTTAGCCTGCTGCCCCGGCATAGAAGTATCCGCATAAAATCCAAGCTGGACCGCATTACCGTCATATATCTCTTCCTTTATGGCGTTGTTAGCTCTTTCCCAGTCGGTGGTATTTCCTTTTTCAAGTGCCGCTGAAGGGAGGGGAAGAATGGCTGATTCTTTTAATACATAATCCTGCTTCCAGCGAAGTGGAGCGTCGATCCACCAGTCATCATTCTCGCTGTAACACAAATCGACACCCTGTACTGTATACTTATAACCGTTCTTTCCTCTGTATATAAACAACGGGTCATCACTTTCTCTGACGGGACCAATGCCTGCCGCAAAAAGGCTCGTCGCCACGAACGAAAAACCTTCGGTGTAAATCTGTGATGATCCTGTCTCCCCCTTAAAGATTGTTCCCTCACCCTCCTGGGATACGTATTTGGAGTTGACGTTATCTATTGGCCGTCTCGCAAAAAAAGCAACCTGTTTTTCCGACAGATCAAGATCATTTGTGGCAAGTCCGTGACTGATAATGCTTGTTTCGGCTGAAGCGATAGCCGCAAATCCCCAACATGTACCGAACGGGTTCTGAAGCTTGACGGACGTGACATAACTTGTATCTCCGACACCGTCATTATTTGTATCAACGTTCCTAAGATCATAAGATTTTAACGTACTCGGAATCGGAGCCCCGCGGAGCTTCCTTCTCTCCGGTGCCCTGAACGCGAATGCGTCTTCGCCCCTGTTTTCTTGGAGCTGTCTCCCTATCTCGCGTAGCTCTTCACTTATCTCGTTTTCCTCGGCATTTGCCGGAAACACAAACGGAACAGACGCAAGCAGGATCGTTGCCGTCAGAAATGATATCAACTTAACGAATCTCTTTCTGAAAGATTTCATGTTATCCTCTCTTTTGTTTAAGATCTGATTTCTATTTCCACTCAACACACATCATTGTAATATCGTCAAATTGCGGTGCTTCCCCTACAAATACATCCATGTCCTTCCTGACGTTTTCAAGAAGCTTCTTCGGATCGGCACTAGGATCGCTGTTAAGTGCCGCAAGCATTCTGTCTGTTCCGTACAGTTCGTTCGAACTGTCGGTCGCCTCCGCAACACCATCGGTATAAACATACAGGCGGTCTCCGGAATGCATTTCGAATTCATGCTCCCTGAACTTAATACCTTCCATCGTGGCAACCGCGGGCGAATGTCTGTATATGACAAGCTCCCAGTTTCCGTCTGCCCGTTTTATTGCGGGATGCTCATGTCCGGCGTTTGCCGCTACACCTTTGCCTGTGGATATTTCTATGACTGCCATCCAAACCGTAACGAACAGTTCGGCCTCATTCTGCTCGCAGAGCATGTCATTTGCATACGAGAGTACCTCAGCCGGAGAACCTCCGAGCTGGGCCCGGTTCTTGATGAGTGTTTTTGCGAT
Organism: Lachnospiraceae bacterium; assembly: GCA_016281675.1. The sequence goes on along the minus strand of JAEEJD010000151.1, from coordinate 12,062 downwards.
GACCATGAATAATGCTGCGGGTACTCCCTTTCCGGATACGTCCGCCATGACAAGTGCCAGATGATCGTCATCGATAAGGAAGAAGTCATAGAAATCACCGCCGACTTCCTTCGCCGGATCCATCGTGGCATACAGATCAAATTCATTACGGTCGGGAAATGCCGGGAACTTATTCGGAAGCATATCCGCCTGGATACGTGTTGCGACATCAAGCTCCGCACCTATCCTTTCCTTCTCGGCGGTGATCGTCTGAAGTTCATTCATGTAACGGTCAAGTTCCTTTACCATCGATGAAAAACTGAATGCCAGACGCTCTATTTCGTTACCCGTCTTTATAGTTCCAAGCTGCTTCGAAGCCTCCTCACTGTCCTTGCTTCGCTCGTATTCCGACATTATCTTTGTCTCTTCATTAAGCGGCCTGACAACGATCTTTCTGATATGTCTGATCACAAGGATCAGCATGACAACGAAGAAGAAGACCGTGATCATCAGCATCGCCAGAAGCATGCGAAGTATCTGGGTGATCATCTCCTTCGACTTGAACGAAACACCGACAAGAGCTTTCATGGACCCATTTGCATATACCGGCTCAAACGCATGTATGACACTGTGATCGGCGCCCTCGCCTCTTGACAGTTCCATTTCACGTACAGGCTTACCGGTCTTGATGATCTGATCCATGACCGAGTATGCACCCTCCTGATAAAAGCTCAGCGTTCCGAGTTCAAACAGATCTCCTCCGTCACTTGCCCTCTTTTCGTTTTCCATCGTTCCTGTAACGAAGATGAACATCTGCCCGTCAAGTATCTTGAAACTGTACAAATATAATGGCGAATACGCCCGTTTCATTCTGTCGAATTCTCTGCTTAAACTGCTGTAACACAATTCCGCAAAAAGCTTTTGACTTCTGTCATCCATCTTTGCCAATTCATCGTCGTCGACGGATTTTAAGTCTCCGATATAGGGCTGCAGATGTCTCAGTTCCTGATCTTTTTCCTGATACAGTTCATCGTTGTCATAGACAAGATCCATTTCACTGCAGTGCTTTTCCCAATATTCAAACAACCATCCGAGACCTTTGTAGCTCTCATATTCCGCAACGGCACTGTTGGCAAGTCTTGATGCGTCGTCATACTGTTCATTTAAATAATACGATGTTGAGAACAGGCCGAGAACAATCGCGTTGGCCAGGATGAGAATGATCATAAAGATTATGAACGGTCTCGTGATCTGTTTTAATATCGTGCGTCTTCTGTCTTTCTTGTTCCTCATGATCTTAATCCTTTGATCGTATGATACTTCTCTTTATATGAGTATAGATCTGAATGATCGAAATCCCGAAAAAGAGAACGAGTGCATAATTCAGCGGGATACATATCATCGGTATGTTACCCACATACGGTCTCAGTATTCTTGCAAACAGATACGGCAACGGCATATGGATAAAATACATTTCAAGCTGATGCCTTACGAGAAAATCATATGCTTTCGTATCCGTTATCCGGATCCATACTTTATTATCTTCAAGATACATGAAAAGAAAAAGGGAGAACAACGCACCCGAAGGACGTGCTATATACAACCACGCAAAATGAGATGGGAGCATTACCGCGTGAGCGATAACGACCGCCAGAAACAGTCCGGCAAGCAGGAGGTGTGTCTGCTTTGACAGTGCTTCTATCCTGTCCCTTATGCCGTAACAGAATATTCCCGCAAAGAAACAAATAAGATAAGGTGCGATCTGACTCAGTTTAAAGTACGGGAAATCAGCAAGATAAAGATCAACGCAAAATGCTGCGGCAACCGTTATAACAAACAGTACAGCCTGTAAGTGTTTCTTGATGAGGAATGATAACAGAATAAAAAAAAGTGCGACCCAGAACAGCATCCACAGAAACCACAAATGGTCCGAAAACTGTCCGAGAGCCATGCACTTATATCCTTCCGCCAATCCGGCACCGTCCGGACGGCCGAAAGCCTTGATGTCAAACAGCGTGTAAAGAGGAACGAGCCATATCGTTCCTATGATATAGTACGGGATGATAAGACGTTTGATCCTCTCCCATACACTCTGAGGTATCGTCCTCTGACGCGTTGTGAGTGATCGCGCATACACAAACCCGGCGCAGAACACAAACGACGCTATGAGGGTCACATTGAACATGTTTCCCGCAAAAGTCGCAACCGGTGAAATGATACCGAAACTTTCCGCAAAGTACGGATTGTCCTCGTAAAACAGTCCGCAATGCCACAGAAATACCAGAAGGATGCTCACCGTTTTGATATCGGTTATGTAACTGATTTTGTTAGATTTTTCCGCCATTCTTATATTATATCAAGATTCGGCGTCATGCTCAATTGTCATTCTTCTGTTTATTTAAGTATTTCTCGGCACTTGCGACGTCCTTAACAAACACACCCTTATAGGAATCCCCGAGAAGTGATTTTATCTTCCTGAGCTTATCCGCGGAATCGCTGATCGCGATAACGACCGGCTTATCCCCGTCATCTTCCTCGGCTTTCGCCTCATCGGCCTCCTCCCGGATCAGGGCAGGATCGAGATATTTCAGAAGGATCGCTTCAAGCGCGTCGTACATTACGGGCTTACTCAGATAATCCGTAAAACCTTCTTTGATATAATTCTCGCGGGCTCCGACTATCGCATCCGCAGTTAGCGCTATTACGGTTGTATCTTTTGCAAGGTTGTATTTTCTGATCTCTTCCAGAGTCTGTATGCCTGACATCCCGGGCATCATCTGGTCGAGGAAGATCAAGTCAAATGATTTTTCCTTAAGTATCCTGATACATTCCTGCCCGGACTCGGCGGTGGTGACGTTTATCTTTGTATCTTCAAGCAGACTTGCTATTACCTCGAGATTCATATCGTTATCATCGACAACGAGTACCTTTGCCGAAGGCGCGATCAGGACAGGTTTGTATTCTTCCTTGTATGTCTGCATCCTCGTGAGGTTCTGTGCAAAGTCGCCTATCGGTGTTCTATCCACGACGGTCTGCTTCATCTGAGCCGTAAACGTTGTACCCTCACCGTATTTACTGTTGACACCGATCGTTCCGCCCATCATCTTGACAAGACGCATTGTGATGTTAAGACCGAGCCCCGTTCCTTCGATATTTCTGTTCTTGTCCTCTTCAAGTCGCTGGAATGATCCGAACAGTTTTCCGAGATCCTCGTTTTTGATCCCGATACCCGTATCCGAAACAACGACCCACAGCATTTCCGTATTCCAGTCAAACGAAACATCAACCGTGACGCTTCCCTCATGGGTATACTTGATCGCATTGTTGATAAGATTGAGCATAACCTGGCGTATTCTTATCTCATCTCCCAGCATGACCGTCGGAATATCTTCGGAGATCTTCAGCTTATATTCGAGACCTTTATCCTGCGCCTTCTTCATCGTCATGTTAACGATATCGTTCATGACAGAAGAGAAACTGTATTCCACGGGTATCAGTTCCATCTTGCCGGATTCGATCTTGGAGAAATCAAGTATGTCGTTTATTATGGACAGAAGTGTCTTGCCGGCGCTCTGGATATCAAGCGCATATTTCCTGACCGGATCCTGCGGAGACGAACGAAGGATCATCTCATCCATACCGATTATCGCATTCATCGGAGTTCTTATCTCATGGGACATATTTGCGAGAAAATCACTCTTTGCCTTGTTGGATGCATTGGCTGCATCTTTTTCAAGTTCAAGTACCTTCCTCTCGTATGAAGCCTTCTGCTCTTCAAGCTTCATATTCTCAACGCTCTTTGTGTATTTACGCTCGTTCCTGTATCCTACGATATAGAATAACGCTATCATCGCAAATACGAATACATATATCAGATTGTTTATCAGGATCTGGCTTCTTGTTTCCTCATACATTTCCCTGTCACCGACGATCATGACGACATGCCAGTTGTTCGTTATCCCGTTAACAAACACAGTGCTCTCTTCACCGTCGTATGTGCATGTGAAACTTCCGCTTTCCACATCCTTTATCTTCTCAAAGAACCTCTCTCCCTCGGGCGTATCGGTGATATGGGTTCCCTTTATGCTGTCATCTCCGTGAGCGACGATAAATCCGTCCTCATCAACGACAAATCCGTAACCTTTACCGTTTACATTGAGCTCCTTCATCATATCCTGTATGCCTTTGAGCTGCACATCAAGAGATATGATGTTCTGCCGATCCGGAAGCATCCTGCACACCGAAATGATCACGTTACCCGTTTGTGCATCAACGTAAGGCGGAACGAATGCAACCTTCCCGTCACTTTCTCTCGCGATGATATACCAGTCACGTGTTGTCGGATCCCAACCTTCCGGCGGTTCCCAGTTGAGTCCGTCCATATACCGGGCCATGATGACTCCGTATAATCCGGTAAAGTTTTCATTAAACTGTTTCTCGACATTATCTGTTTCTTCAACGAGGAATTCATGTATCCTTGCCGGGGTACTTCCCGAAACAAGCATATGATAGACCGAGTCGGCAGTTACATGCAGAATGTTCTCCGCGGTATTCAGATGATTGTTGATCATGGAAGAAACGTTTAATACCCTGTCTTCTATGACGGCATTCGAATTCGATACGGCTGCGTTCTTCATCAGTCGCGAAGTATAAATGGCCATAACGGCAATAAATACGAACACAAGAATGAGCGGTACGAGCATACCGTGCTTCTTGAGTCCGAACCGTTTCGATCCTTCCGTTTTGATCTCTTTATCCTGCTCAGTCATAGAAATCCCCTTTGCAAGGCTTTTATTCAATCGTAAAGTACTGTTCCGGAACTTTCACCTTCGTTACACCCATATAGTGCCCCGGATCTCCGAAGATATAAGTATCCTGATAAACAAGGAAAACATTATCCATCACTTCGCCGGTTGAGGCATTTGTAAACTTCGATCCGTTCCATTCGGTCTCAGGAGTGTATATCCTGTATGCGGAAATGATGTCGTTAAGGTCCGTCAGTTTGCTTTTTCCCATCAGAACGTTTCTGGCATGTTCGGCCAGTCCCGCCGAATTGGTAAATCCGTATGACGAAGTCCAAGTGCCGAATCTTCCTGCGCCGCCGCCGGCAACTACCGCTGCCTCAACTTCCTTCGTTATCTTCTCGAAGTCACCGCTTGCACCCGTGATATCAAGATCGAGTGCCCCCGGGTATCCCATGATAGGCGACGGAAGATCGGCTTCTATAAAATATCCGCCGTGCTCCATCAGACCTTTGATGAGCGGCTCGGTGTGAGCATCATTGGTACAAAAATACGCGGTATTGACTCCGTATTTACTAACCCACTCGGGTACATGCTCCGTGATAAACGCCTGGGCTCCCGGAACACCCACGTCCGTAGTCGGATCGGGTGCCTCTTCCATCACAAACTTCATGCCGAACTCTTCGCAGGCCGCCTTCATGATGTTTACGCGTCTTGAATAGATTTCATATGAAAGATGACGGGGGAAGGAAATGTGAACAAACGTATCACAACCAAGTTCATGTGCTGTCCTTATCATCAGATATCCGCGGGCAACAAAATCGTTATTTACAACCAGATCCGCCACACCCTTGATATCATCAAATACATCAAATGTTTCACCTGCTATGCACAGAACATCGGGACGTTTTTCCTTGACCTTTTTAAAAGCTTCCAATGTTCCTTCGACCGCCTGATTGACAATGATGGCTTTTATCTTCGGATCATCCGCCAGGTTTGCTATAGTCTGAACGGTGGTGTCCATCTCCTCCGTGAAATTGTCGGGATAGATGGCAAGCGTTACCATATCGTTACCGTATTTCTTCTGAAATGCCTCGGCGCCACGCCTGTCATCTTCAGACTGCGCAAATGAACCCGTAACAATACCTATGCGAAAATCATCCGCCCCGGCTTCTTCCTCCGCCGAAGCCTCCGACTCTTTTGAGGTATCATCCGAAACTTCTTCTTTCGTTTCCGATGCCGTATCCTCTACCGCGGGCGTCTGAGCCGCATCCTGTGATTTTCCGCAGGCCGTAAGGCCAAGGGCCATAACGGATGCGATCATAATGCTCACTAACTTCCTTTTCATAATGTTCCTCCTGTTGCTGTTTATGCTAAACGATCTGCATAATCCCTGCGGGATCATGCTTTTTCAGATATTTATCTTTCGCCTCTTCTCCGGTAACACATATGCATTTGTATATTCCGTCGAGTTTGACTTTTTCCTGTTTGATCTTCTCGGGATCGTCTCCCCAGATGAGCATGACCGGAAGCTCATCCGCCCCGCTCGGTGACAGCTGCTTATCTTTCGGTATGTACTCCTTGAGTACCGCCTCCAGCACCTCATATTTGACGGGCTTTGAGATGTAATCCGTAAAGCCTTTTGTGATATAGCTTTCCCTTGCTCCGATTATCGCATCTGCCGTAAGAGCAATTACCGGAGTATCTTTGAGAATATTAAGCTCTCTCATCTCGGCAAGCGTTTCCTCTCCGCTCTTCTTTGGCATCATCTGATCGAGAAGAATGCAGTCGTACTTTGTCTCTTTTACTTTCTCGATACATTCATCACCCGAAATGACGTAATCCGTCTGTATCTTCGTATCGCGCAGAAGGCCTTCCATAACATCAAGGTTCATGTCATTGTCATCAACAACAAGCACTCTGGCACTCGGAGCATACAGGCCTACCTCGTCTATCTCCATGCTGCTTAAGTAATTCCTGACTGCGCTCGAGAAATTCCCTATCGGTGATGCTTTCACGACCTTTTGCTGAACCGTTACGGTAAAAGTGCTTCCTTTGCCGTACTCACTCTCAAAAGAGATACTGCCGTCCATCATCTGAAGTAGCCTGTTGGTGATGTGAAGTCCCAGGCCTGTTCCCTCGATGCTGTGATTTTTCCTCTCGTCAAGACGCTGGAAACTTTTGAACAGCTTATCCTTATCCTCATCTTTTATGCCCATTCCGGTATCGGCGACTTTAACGATAAGGTTGATGTAGTTCCCCATCATTACCTGTTCCGATGTCACATCAACCTCGACGCTGCCTTCACTCGTGTATTTGATGGCATTGTTGATGATATTCAGAAGTATCTGACGGATCCTTATCTCATCTCCGAACAGTACGGACGGGATATCCGAAGATACGTTAAAATCATATTTCAGCCCTTTCTTCTTCGCACGGATCCTTGTTATGTTCAAAACGTCGTTAAGAACGGACGCTATGTCATATTCGGCCGAGACTATCTCAAAATTCCCGGATTCGATCTTGCTAAGATCCAGAATGTCATTGATGATCGACAGAAGAGTGTTTCCGGCGCTTTTTATCTCAAGGGCATAATCTCTTACCCGGCTTTCCTTAGTATCCCTGATTATCATCTCATCCATACCGAGGATACCGTTAAGAGGTGTTCTGATCTCATGCGACATATTGGCAAGGAAATCATCTTTAGCCTTGTTGATGTGTACAAGTTCGTTAGCCTCAAGCCTTATTCCGATAAGCTGCTTGATCGTGTGAATGATCGAACATATCATGAATCCGAACAGTCCGAGTGCCATAAACAATCCCGAGAACACACCGTTATGCGCAAACTGATATGCCAGTATCTGTATGATCGCGGCGACGGCCAACACCGCGAAGCCAACCGCAACGAATACATATGACCTGATCAGATGTCTTTTTATATCAAGAACGATCGATACAATCATCGCAACAATCGATACAAGGACGCATCCGGCAGAAAAGATGAAGCTTTGTGTGAGCGGTACTTTTCCTGCCACAAACAACACGGAGCAGACAACGAAATTGATCGCCGTGATTATCAGCGCCACTCCTTCAATCTTTCGGTATCGTCCGTTCTGAAGCGAATCGATAAACACCAGAAACGGAAGCGGCATCACCATCACCATGAGAAACGGTGTATCCGACATCACGGAAATATTACCCGCATACAGTTGCCTGAAGATGGAGTTGGACAGCACCCAGCATGCGCCGATGATAACACCGATCGACAGATGCTCCATCTCCAGATATTTGTTGTGGATATACTTATACACGACTGCGGCGATCAGGCATATCAGACCGAGCATCAGAAGAGCCAGTCCCACAAACAGCTCCAGTCCGTAGTGTTTGAACAGATACCCGAGTATACCGATCCGGGTTCCGATATACACCTCATATACCATTCCGAAATTATATTCATATGAGACCCTGAGAACCTTACCGGCATCTTCGGGATAAAGTGATGCCATGACATAGCACTCGGCGGATCTGTCTCCGAGAAGCCTGTAGTCTTCTATACGATAACTCTCCCGAAGTTCATTATCGATATAGATATCCATATCCATGCCGCGAAAGCACAGCACAGCATAATCCTTGCTAAAACTTTGCGGAAGGGTTGTTTCCAGAACAATATCCGAATCGGTCCTGCCCGGTACGATAAACGGAACCCTGGTTCCGTCGGGTTTGATCTGAACCCAGTTGTCACCCGGAAGGACATCACAGACGTTTCCGTTTTTCGGAACATTTTGAGGAAATGCTATTCCGCCGATGAAAATGTAACCGAATACTATGATAAGAATGATCGCAAGACACAGTCTGATCTTTTTTGTCATATTTCCTTACTCGATCGTAGGTATTATATCTTTGATGATCTGCGCGGATTCATCATACACAAAGTCTTCTATATATCCGATCGCTTCTTTGAGTCTGTTTGCCTGACTTGTTCGAAACGGATATCCGGTTAGTTTCTTTGCAAGCCTTTTGGCTTTGTCATCATCGAAATCATCAAGCGCATCAAGAAGCTTTTGAGCTGTATCTTTTGCCTCGTCAGCCGATATCTCATCAGCCGCACGAACGTCTCCCATTTCTCCCACGGGGGCAAGTTTTTCAATTAGCGCCGCATAATCGGACATTATCGGTCCGTTCAGTTCTTCTATCAGAGCGGTATCCTTGCTTCTTGCGGCGGCTTCAAGCGTCTCAAAGCTTCCGGAAAGAGTCGTTGCGCCGATCATCTTTGCATTGCTCTTTAACGCATGGACCGTGATCATGTAATTCTCATAATCCTTAACCGCATAATACTCATCAACGAGAATCTTATTCTTCTCGTAGTTTTTGAAAAAGCGGCAAACCGCAGAAATATATTTGTCCGCTCCGCCCGTATATGATAAGCCTGCCTTTGTATCCAGACCCATTTCCGCCAGACTGTTAATGTCAATTCCCATATTCTTTCTCCTCCAGTGCATCAATGATCTTTGCGACGATCTCGGATTTCTTTGAGGGTTTTACGAGATATCCCTGGGGACGCAGTTCCGCAAGAGTCTGTATGACCTTCTTCTTCTCAGTAACACCCGTAAGAAAGATCACCGGGATATCTTCCCAATCTTTTGTGTCATGAATATTTCGAAGAACTTCCGGTCCGTCCATAACCGGCATAAGATAGTCAAGAAGGATGAGGTCACAACTCTTTTTTGCAAGAAACTTAAACGCCGCTTCTCCCGATTTGACACACGTCACATCATAGAACTCCTCAAGCTGTTCCTTGATATGCATGAGCTGTTCGCTGTCATCGTCAACAACGAGAATGTGTTTTCTGCTTGAAGCTTTTTCATTTACGAATTCCCTGAAAGTCGAAAGATTCTGTTCCTTCTCTTCCTCAAGCTTCTTTTCGATCTCCGTCAGTTTCTCGTAAAGCGCAAACAACGAAACAGGTCTCGAAAGGAACAACACCCGTTCAAGCTCGGTATATTTCATAAACAGTTTCTCATCATTTTCATCCGTAACGACTATCGTTGTGATATTACCTTGCATAAGTGCTTTTTTCATGACGTTATATGCTTCTATCGTGACCGATGATTCATCACCCAGACAAATGATCACCACTTTAGGAAGTTCGGTCAGCATCAGATCAAAGAGCTTCGTTTTGTTCGGATCGCATTTGATCGTGACATACCCCCTGTCAGCCTGAAGATGCTCACATATGTCAGAAGCGACTTTTCGGTTTTTGCCTGTAACCAGTACTTTTAATTCCATAGTATCTCCCGTTATAATTGTTCTCAGTTAATTCTTTTGGTATGAAGTATCGTCAGCTGTTCGTTCATTTCAGCAACCGTGTGTTTCCAATACAGATAGTTGACCAGCCATATGATCACATATACTGCGACATAACCTGCAAGCGCTATCGCAAATTCCGGGCCGGGCTTCCACCATTTCATGGGGATCTCTATGCACAGAATAGTTGCAAGAGTCAGAGATGCATGTACGACCGTCTGCTTTGTCAGTCCCCAGCTTTCTATCTCAAATACCGCTGTTGCTCCTACCGGGATCATTCCGTGTATTCCCGATACTATGACATGAAGCAGAAGACTTCTTCCTTCCGTATTAACCGGCGGGATCATCCAGATGGCAATTCCCACGAACATTCCCGCAATAAATCCGATAAGTGATTTGATGATGAATTTATTCCGAAGTTCCATTACTTCACCTCCGAAACACTGCCCTGCGAAAGCAGTGATTTTATCTGCTTAACTCGGCTTCTTGAAACCCACGATTTGATCCCGCAGTCAAACTCCACTCCGATAGTCCCGGACATGTTAAAGTCAAAACACTTGACCTTGTAAAGATTGATTATCTCCGACTGTGAGATGCGAAGAAATCTTGCTTTATCAAGAACATCCTCAAGACCGGCCAGCGTCCTTCTGACCGAATACGTCGCATCCTTCGTCTGAAGTATCACCTTGCGTCCTTCCGTATGAACCCTAACGATATCGCGCTGGGATACAAACACCAGCTTCTCATCCTTATTCGCCGCTATCTGCGGGTAATCGGAATTGGATACATTCTCAATGGCACAGATTATGTTCTCAACCTGCTGAGTATTTGTTTTTGTTCTGATCGTTACGTGGGGATCAACATATTGTTCGTCAAGAACAACCTCGATATCGACCATGTTTTTCATTCGTTCACCATCCGTTTTTCTGCATAAAATAACAACTTATTATAATATATAGCCTGAACCCGAATGTCCCGGCGTGTATATTCGGTCGATTTCTGTGTCTGATCGGTAAATACTTTCTCTGAAAATCGACACCTTCGAAGTACTTTTACGGTTTGATAAGGGCACAAAACTATGATAGATTATACAAAAAGGAGCAAAACAATGCATTTAAGCGAACTTGATCATTTTGAAAACATCACTGTACAATGCCATGACAATCCCGATCCCGATGCCCTGGCATCCGCATACGGACTGTTCAAATTCTATTCCCGAAAAGGGTGCGAGGTAAGGATTATTTACAGCGGATCAAAGAAGATCACTAAATCGAACCTGTTGCTGATGATAAAAGAGATCGGTATTCCCGTTTCATATCATCCCGCCGGATCGGAAAAGATAAAAGGTCTGCTGATCACCGTCGACTGCCAATACGGACAGGGAAACGTTACAAAGCTTGAAGCCGATGAATATGCGGTTATAGATCATCACAACGGAACGAGCTACATACCCCGGAGTATAATACGTCCGGAATTGGGAAGCTGTTCTACTCTTGTCTGGAGTCTTATGACAGATGAGGGCTATGATGTCATTTCCGACAGGGCTCTTTGTACTTCCTTCTATTACGGACTTATGACGGACACCGGGAATTTCTCGGAAATATCGCATCCTCTTGACAAAGACATGCGTGATTATCTGATATTCGATGAGTCATTGATCCGACTGTTTACAAACAGCAATCTGTCGCTTGATGAAATGCGTATCACCGGCGAAGCGCTTGCCGGATATGCATGCATCAGCAGCTACAGTTGCGGGATCCTCGAGGCCGATGACTGTGATCCGAATATCCTCGGTATCATAAGCGACATGGCTCTTCAGGTTGACGGGTTCAATGTCGTGATTGCTTTCGGTCACGTTTCCGGCGGATTTAAGCTGTCGGTCAGAAGTTGTATCAAAGAAGTCATGGCTGATGAGTTCACGCGTTTTATCACTTCAGGAATCGGTTCCGGCGGTGGACATGATTACAAAGCCGGAGGTTTCATCAGTGAAGACCGCTTAAGCGAAAATCACCCCGGCCTCTCTATCAGGGATTATCT
>JAEEJD010000150.1 GCA_016281675.1 Lachnospiraceae bacterium | reverse complement strand
GGACTTGCGGACTTTGAAGAATACGACAATCACACTATGAGGTTTGTATCGGAGTTCGGATTCCAGTCGTTCCCTTCGATAAAGACGGTAAACACGTTCACAAACGAAGCCGACAGAAACGCTTTCTCCAAAGTCATGGAAAGCCATCAGAAGAATCCCGATGCTAACGGAAAGCTCATATTCTATCTGTCTCACAACTTCCTCTTCCCGAAGGATTTCGAGAGCATGCTCTATCTGACACAGATCCTGCAGGCGGTTGCCATTAAACACGGTGTCGAGCACTGGAGGAGAAACCGCGGATGCACAATGGGAACACTCTTCTGGCAGCTCAATGACAGCTGGCCGTGTGCATCATGGTCGAGTATCGATTACTTCGGAAGATGGAAACCGCTTCAGTATTTCGCAAGGACATTCTATGCACAGATCGCAGGATCCATCGAGCGCCACGGAAACATCGTGAGCCCGTATGTTGTAAACGAGACGCGTGATTTTGAAACGATCCGTGTTAAGATCTCGCTTCAGACAATGGAATTCCGTCTGCTCCACGAGGAAGAGCGTGAGATCGACATGGCGCCTTTCTCCGCAGCAAAAGTATGTGAGATCGACTATACGGATCTTATTGCGGGAATGGAGAACTCGGTGTTCGTTGAGTGCGAATTCTTCGATGAGGACGGCAATATCCTTTCGACCGAGATTGACGTTTTCGTCAAGTACAAGTACCTGAATCTCGAAGGCTCATCGATATCATATTCTGTAATAGAGCTTGCGGATGAATACGTCATCCGAATGATGAGCGGCGGATTTGCGGCATTTGTTGAACTTGATCTTCTGCAGGCGGATGCGATATTCTCCGATAACTATTTCCACTTGACGAGTAAGAGAGAGAAGACGATACGTCTCAAAAAGAGCGATATACGTTATCTGAATCCGAACGTTTCGGAGATCCAGAACAGATACGAACTCGAGCAGCAGCTCGTGATAAGAACACTGAAGGATACATTCTGATATGGATATACCAAAAGATCCGGCTATGCTTTTAAGCTTTGTCAATCTGAAACTCAGGGATTGTTATAAGAGTCTTGACGAAATGTGCGATGACCTTTCGGTCAGCCGGGAAGAGATAACCGAAAAGCTTGCCTTGATAGATTACGAATACGACGAGGCACAGAATCAGTTTATATAGAATAAGGCGTTTACAACAGGCTTTCCAGGATGAACGAATATATGTCGGATGATTTTTCACGCCAGTGATCGCACATGGCCTGAGCGCTCTCCTCGGTGGGCATATTGATCCTGATGTTTATAAGGTCCTCGGATTTCTCTCGCGCGGTAAGATCAGCAACGTAATTACCGGAAGCGGTGCGGTAGTAGTTCGTAATAACCGCCATGCGGTTTGCGATCTCCATGCGATTTTCTTCGAAGAAAGTATTGATATCGTTACGGATACCTTCGGAGATGCGGTTCTGAAAAAATGTCAGCGTATCCCTTCCCTTGTCGGTAAGAGTCAGGAACGTGGCACTGTGCGTTGAGGATGATTCGATAAGGCCGCCCTCGGTAAGCTCGTAGGTTGCCTGCGTAAGCGCAAAATAGTTCGAGTATTCCTTCTCGAGGATAAAATCATATATCTGAGCTTTGGTGATAGGGAAATCAACCTTATCAAGCATATACAGCACTATTAATTTTATAAGGGTATGCGGTTCGGTCATGGCTATATAATAATGACGAATCCGCAAAAAGTCAAAATGATGATATTGTGGGTCAAAAGTATAAAGGAGGATTTATGACACGCGAAAAATACGAATCATTATCACTGGCGGCACTTAAGGACATTGCGAAAGCAAGAGGTGTCAAGGGCATTTCACTCATGAAGAAGAGTGAGATCATCGACTCGATGTTATCACTCGATGAGAAAGAGGCGAATGCGGCACAGAATCCGAAGAGCGCCGAGGCAGAGGAGAAGGCCAGGAAACCTCTTTCCGAGGAGGACCGCAGAACGGCTGTCGGAGAAGAATCCGAGCTTTCCGAGGAGAAGAAGATGCTTGACTCCGGTGAGGAAGCAAGAGGTATTCTCGAGGTCATGGCCGATGGATACGGATTCATCAGAAGCGAGAATTATCTTCCCGGTGATGACGATGTCTATGTTGCTCCGAGTCAGATCAGAAGATTCGGTCTTAAGACCGGTGATATCGTAGCGGGTAACATGAGGGTCAAGAATCCGAATGACAAGTTCGGTGCACTTCTGTTCGTTAAATCGATAAACGGTCTGCCTCCCCAGGAAGCAAGCAGACGCAAGAATTTCGAAGATCTCACACCTATATTCCCCGACGAAAAACTTCATCTTGAAACACCCGGGGGAAGTATCGCGATGAGAATAATGGATATGATGTGCCCTGTCGGAAAAGGACAGAGAGGTATGATCGTATCTCCTCCGAAAGCAGGTAAGACAACGCTTCTCAAAGACGTTGCGAAGTCGATCACCAAGAACAACCCCGAGATGCATCTTCTGATCCTCCTTATCGATGAGCGTCCCGAGGAAGTTACGGATATCAAGGAATCGATCGAAGGCGATCAGGTTGAGGTTATCTACTCGACATTTGACGAGCTTCCGGAGCATCACAAGAGAGTATCGGAGATGGTAATAGAGCGTGCGAAGAGACTTGTCGAGCACGGTGAGGACGTTACGATCCTGCTCGATTCGATAACCCGTCTGACACGTGCATATAACCTTACGGTTCAGCCGAGCGGACGTACCCTTTCGGGTGGTCTCGATCCCGCGGCTCTTCATATGCCCAAGCGTTTCTTCGGTGCTGCAAGAAACATGCGTGAAGGCGGAAGCCTTACGATCCTTGCGACCGCACTTATTGATACGGGCTCCAAAATGGATGATGTTGTATACGAGGAATTTAAGGGAACCGGTAACATGGAAATGGTACTCGACAGGAAGTTGTCGGAAAAGCGTGTGTTCCCGGCCATCGATATACCCAAGTCAGGTACGAGAAGAGACGATCTGCTCCTCGAACCCTACGAGCTCGAAGCCATCAATGTTATGCGTAAGGCATTCAACGGTCTCAAGCCCGAGGAAGCTGTCGAGAAGTGTCTCGATATATTCGTTCATACAAGAAACAACGTGGAATTCGTTGAGATGATCAAGAAGATCAGGCTGTAAAGAAGCCTATTGCATTTCGCCCACGAAGACTTCGCCGCTGTGGATCATGTCTATCATGATCTGGGCGATCTTCGGGTCGAACTGTGTTCCTTTGTTATTCTCGAGTTCGGTAAGGATCACTTCCTTTGACAGGTGCTCCCTGTAGCATCTGTCGGAGTTCATTGCATCCATCGCATCGGCAACTCCGATGATCCTGGCCACGAGAGGAATGTCTTCACCCGCAAGGCCCGCCATATATCCGGTGCCGTCGTAACGTTCGTGGTGATAGAGTACACCGTCTTTTATATCCGCTATCGCGGTAAAATCAGCCAGCATTTTTGCACCGTTTGTCGTGTGAGTCTTCATAATGTCGAACTCTTCCGCGGTAAGTTTGCCGGGTTTGTTGAGTATGTTACCCGGGATCCCGAGCTTTCCGCAGTCATGCATGAGACCGATATATCCGATATCCCTCACACGGTCCTCATCCATTCCGAGCTTCTCTGCGATCTTTTGTGAATAATAGGAAACGCGGGCACTGTGGCCTTTCGTGTATCTGTCTTTCGTATCTATGAAGTTGGCGAATGTAGTCATAGTCTGAGATATGACATCATTTAGTCTCTGTGCGTTCTTTCTGTAGTTGTTGTCTCTGATCAGATAGAGAACATATGCGATCACCGATGTCACCCATGCGATCAAAAGCACCATGATCACCCAGAACAGAAGATAGCTCGTGATCGGCTTGTATCTCTTTCCGGTAAATACAACATCGCTGAAGTGCATCAGTTCCTTGGAGATCATAACCGCGCCGTATGTTGCGCTGTCCCCCGACTTGATCGTTTCAATACGCTCATCGGGAGTAAAATCGATCGTGCTCTCCTGTTTGTTGTAGACCCATTCACCGTTCCAGTAACTGTCTATCGTGATGTTCTTCTCGGGAACGTTTATGACAACGCTCCAGTCGACGATATCGTAATCGGATTCGTTCGTAATCGTATTGTCGTACTGCGCACCGTATGTCATAAGAGGTGTGCCGGGATCGTTCTGCCAGTGCTTTGATATATCAACCGTATAACCGTATTCATCGCTGCCGACGACAGATCCGTCCGAGCTCTTGATCTTGCCGGAGTCTTCGGAATCGGCATCCGATACGCGGATATGATAACTGAAAGGATTGTTAAGATCGTATCTGACCTTGGCTGCAAGTCCGCAAAGCCCTGCTGCAAGTATAATGAATACTACGATAAGGATGACTGTTCCGTGATGCTTTGCATACTTACGCTGAATGTTTGACATGTTAACCTCCTGATACGTGCTCGTCCATGATCACGTGACAAACATTATATCGGTAAAATCATACTTAAACAATATGATTTTACCCCCAATTATTTGAAATATCCACCCGATTTGTCCCATCGGGCGTAATGTAGTATAATTTCCTTAATTATAGGGAACAAAGACCTGATAATAAGAGAGGGGAAAATCATGGAACGGTTCAGATCTTTTATTAAGAGCGCATTCTCATATCCGAGGCTTCTTAGGACAACTCATCCCGTTACGGCCGTCGGAGTTATCGCAACAACGTTTATGTTTGCGATATATTCGTTTATAAATGCCACCAGAGATTACAACAGTACAAAGAGTTGGGAAACTCCGCTTGATATATTCATGCATTTAAGCCTTGCGGTTCTGTTCTTTGCGGTATTTGCACTGTGCCTTGAGAGCATTCGACCAAGCTGGTCAAAAGCTGTCAAATATGCTGTATTTGCCGCCTTTGCGATACTTTCTCTGTTGATGAGCTTCATCACGGCGGACTTTATTGATAAGGGACATGCAAGGTATAAAGGGTTTCTCGTTAATCTGAGGGAAAACCTCGGAACAGCCAATGTCGCGCTGTATATCGGAGGGCTGCTTGCCCTTGCGGTGCTTCTTGGCGTTTATTTCTCATACAGTCATGACATACATCAGCGTTTTAATGACCACGTGATGAATGCGTATTCGAAGATATTCTTTACTTCGATCATATACGGCGTCATACAGCTGGGCGTTCTGTTCCTGACTCTGATCGTAACGCTTCTTCTGTATGATGATGCATTCGAGTACCTGCCTCCCGTACTTATCATAATAAACGGACTGTTCTTCATGCCGGCTGTCATCTGTGCACTGACCAAGCAGAACGAGAGGGCAAACATGTTCATGCAGGTCCTCGTCAGATATGTTATGTTAACCATAGTTCTGTTGGCATTTGCCATTATATACATATACATCCTGAAACTGATCATCACGAGAAGCGTCCCGTCCAATTCGGTCTATGCGATCCTTACGGCGCTCTTTATCGTATCAATGATCGTGACATACATGTGTACGGTATTTGAGGACAAAGGTTTCCTGCAAAAGTTTGCGTACAATGCGCCGCTTATCTTCGCGCCGTTCGTTTTGATGCAGTGTTATACCGTGTTTGTCCGCATAGGTCAATACGGCCTGACACCCATGAGATATTTCGGCGTAGTGTTCATACTGTTCGAGATCGTTTACATCGTTTACTACACGATCTGCCACAGACGTGAGCATGAGATCGCGGGAAGGAATCTTCTGCTGATAATCTGTGCGTTCATCATAGTTGCGATTTTCCTTCCGGGTATAAGCGGAAGATCGCTTTCGAATTCGCTTGCCAGACATACGCTCAGATCGTATCTGCAAAAGAGCGGATCGGGTGAGGTGATATCGGAAAAAGAATATATGAGAGCAAATGCCGCATACGGGTTCCTCTATGACAGTGATTTCGGAAAGGGACGTGTGGAGAAGTATTTTGCGTCTCTTGACGAAGATACGATCAGAAACCTTAAAGAGAAGGCACGCGAGGCGTCGAAGATTGTTTCCGCAGATGAAAAAGCACGTGCCGGTCAAAATGCCGATGATGTCGAAAAGCATTCGTGGTTCAGTTCGGATATCGTGGATCTTGTTAATGATGCTCAAATAGATATAAGCGGGTTCGACCGGATGACGCTCGTTGAGATCAGAACGCCTGAAGGCTCCGGAAAGAAGGCCGACGGAACCGTTGATACATCCGATCTGTATGTATACGTCAATGATGAAGAATACAGAGAAAACGGAAGTGTAAAACCTCTTATGAGCGTGGATCTGTCGGATTACTGCCGCAGGTTTAACGAAGCGGCTTCCGACAACGACGTTGATCTGATCGATTACGACCAGTACAATGACAGGATCAGATCGATGAGTATTATCGATATAAACGAAACTGCCAGACTGTACATAACGAATGCCGACATTGCGAGAAATTCGGCAGGAGAGACTGTAAACGTGGAGATCACGGGGTATCTTCTGACATCGGGTAACAATTAATAAAAAGTGCTTGCTTTACCCGAAAGGTTGCGTTATAATCCCAATGTTGCGTATAATCTGTTGATTAACACATTAATTATAGTAGAGATTTTTAGTGAGGTGAATCAAGATGAAGGAAGGAATCCATCCCGCATATTATCAGGCAACCGTAACCTGTAACTGCGGCAATACATTCGTGACAGGTTCGACAAAGGAAGACATTCACGTGGAAATCTGTTCCAAGTGCCATTCGTTCTATACAGGACAGCAGAAGGGTGCAAGAACCGACGGACGTATCGATAAGTTCAATAAGAAGTACGGCGTTAAATAAGAACAATATGATGAGTGCCTCGGCACTCATTTGTTGTCTTACGGGGGTTAATACCGCACGAAGCTATGAACAATAATAACGGCAATAATAAGGAAAGGCGCGACGCAATACTCAGAATACTGTTGTCGACAGTGATAATAGTATTCTTTGTGTGCGTCGTTTTTGTTTATTACAGGATGCTTGATACGAAAACACAGGAGAGCATCGTAAACAGCGGCCGTGTCAATGCGATAGAGCAGGCAGACCAGATCGACCGGCATATGTCGGCAAGCCTCGATATACTAAAGCTTGCGGGCTACACGGTCGACAACATGATAAAAACGAACCGTTCTCAGGAGGAGATACTTGACTATCTTGAGAATGAGACAACGGCGGTAGGGGATTCGCTTATCGCAAACACAACGGGAATATACGGATATATCCGCGGAGAGTATATGGACGGATCCGGATGGGTTCCGGATGATGATTACGATCCTACCGTAAGACCGTGGTATGTCGAGGCAATGGCAGGCGGGGGCGAGATAATAATCGTCGATCCGTATGTCGATCTTGATACGGGCACGGTGATGATAGCACTTGCATATACATTAAGCGACGGCAAGAGCGTTGTCGGGATCGATATTTCCATGGATGAGATTCAGAAGCTTACAGAGGAACACGTTAAGCAGGACAAGTCATATGCCGAGTTCATATTCAACAATACCGGTATGATCGTTGCTCATTCCGACAGTCGTCTTGTCGGGAAAATGCTCGGAGACGGAAGCGATTACATGACGGATAATATCGGTCGAAGGCTCTCGGCCCTTAAGGATAATTATTTCTATCTCGAGCATGACGGAAAAGACTATATGATATACGTCATGCCGCTTGAAAACGATTGGACATGCGTATCGGTGATCGATGCCACGGATGAGTTCGAAAAGCTTCGGGCTCCGCTGATAGTTACCGTATTGATCACGCTCATAGTTGTCGCCGCATCAATAGTGCTTTTTGTGATATTCGAAAGAAAGACACGGGAAGTGAGCAGATCTTCGGATGCATCAAAACGCGCACAGGCCGCCAATGAAGCCAATATGGCGTTTCTGGCGGATATTTCAAATGAGATAAAAACGCCGATAAACTCAATGATCCGAATGAATGAGAAGATCCTTGCCGGTGAAAAAGACGAAGACATATTATCGTATTCGGAAGGCATCAAAAGAGAAGGAAACACATTACTCGAGCTTATCGATGACGTACGGGATTATTCGGAGATAAAATCCGGAAAGGTAGAGATAGTCTCTTCCGAATATGATATTTCGGAACTGATCGATGAGATAACCGAGTCGATCAGGCCGACTGCCGATATCAAAGGTGTTACATTCTCCGTCAAAGCGGAAAAAGAGATTCCGAGAATTCTTTCGGGTGACAGGGAAAGGATCGGACAGATAATCCGCATAATACTGAGAAATGCCGTTAGTGTTTCGGATAAAGGAAATGTCGATCTGTATGTGAGCACCACATCGCTGGCTTCAACGCAGGATCATGTCATTATGAACATTTCCGTAAGTTGTGATGGCGTGATCACCGAAGAAAAGGGCCTGGGAGTCGGCAATGCAAAGAGTCTTCTGGAACTTATGGATTCAACGCTTCATATCGACAGCGAGACCGGTAAGGGTTCGGCCGTAACATTCGGAATCGAGCAGAAAGTGGCAGGCTCCGAGACTCTCGGGGATCATGACAAAGTATTCCGTCCGGCGCTTGATAATCGGAT
>JAEEJD010000149.1 GCA_016281675.1 Lachnospiraceae bacterium | reverse complement strand
GCATCATGAAGCGCAACGTACTTTCCCACGATGGCGATGGTAACTTCGCTTCTGGGATTTTCAAAATCATCCGTAAGCTTTCTCCACGCCTTAAGATCCGGCTCCGGGCAAGACAGCCCGAGGCATTCGCACACCCTCTGAGCAAGATGCTCGTCCTCCAGCATCAGCGGGACTTCGTAGAGCGAACGTGCATCCAGATTCTGAAGAACGTTTTCTTTTCTGACATTACAGAAAAGAGCGATCTTCGCGCGCATGCTCTCATCGATCGGAAGATCCGACCGGCATACGATAACATCCGGCCACAATCCCATGCTCTGCAAGGTCTTGACGCTCATCTGGGTGGGCTTAGTCTTGAGCTCGCCCGAAGCCTTCAAATATGGGATAAGAGTAACATGTATGATAACGGAATTGTTTCTTCCGATATCAACCTGAAATTGCCTGATAGCCTCAAGGAAAGGCTGGCTCTCGATATCTCCGACCGTGCCTCCGATCTCGATTATGGAGATCGTTACATCATCGGATTCTTTTTCCTTATGAAATCTTGCCTTGATCTCATTCGTTATATGCGGGATGACCTGTACGGTACCGCCGCCGTAATCTCCGTGGCGTTCCTTGTTGAGTACCGTCTGGTATATCTTTCCCGTGGTAACGTTCGAATTGTAGTCGAGCGATTCGTTTATGAACCTCTCATAATGACCGAGATCAAGATCGGTCTCCGTTCCGTCATCGGTAACGAACACTTCACCATGCTGGATCGGGTTCATCGTTCCCGGATCGACATTGATGTAGGGATCAAACTTCTGCATCGTAACACGGTAGCCTCTTGCTTTAAGAAGCCTGCCCAAAGATGCGGCGGTTATTCCCTTGCCAAGTCCCGATACGACGCCGCCCGTAACAAATACATACTTGACCATAGCCGCCTCACTTTCCGCTTGCGCCGTAGTTTGACAGTACCCTTGCGGAGGGATCGTTGACGTTGCATCCTTCCCATTCCTTGTTGGGCATCCAGAAATCGACGATCATTTCCGCCTGATCCGGATAGAACTGTTCAAACAGTTCACGGTACAGCAGCGATTCCTTTGTGAATGGCTGAGCATGTGTGTATTTTGCACGAAGTGTCTCGAACTCTTCGTCGGTGTATTTTTCCTCGGCAAATTCCTTCAGATAGTCGACCATCGAATGTCCGACAGCATCCGAGAATGCCGCTTTCTCACGCATAAGAATATCGTAAGGAAGATAGTCACCCTCGAATGCATGACGAAGGAGGTATTTACCTTTATTGTATTTATTCAGTTTCATCTCGGGATCTATGCTCATGACATATGAGACAAAATCAAGATCGCCGAACGGAACTCTTGCTTCAAGAGAGTTGACCGAGATACATCTGTCCGCGCGAAGCACATCGTACATGTAAAGCTCGCGTATCCTCTTTGCGGCTTCTTCCTGGAAAGCCTCGGCATCGGGTGCGAAGTCGGTATACTTGTATCCGAACAGCTCATCCGATATCTCTCCGGTCAGGATGACTCTTACATCGCTTCTCTCATGTATCGCTTTGCAGCACAGATACATTCCTATCGAAGCCCTGATGGTTGTGATGTCATATGTTCCGAGAAGATGAACGACATCCGGAAGGGCTTTTAAAACATCGTTCTTCGTGATGATGACTTCCGTATGATCCGAATGGATATAGTCTGCAACCTGTTTTGCATACTTAAGATCTATCGCATCCTCGCTCATTCCGATCGCGAATGTTTTGATAGGTTTACATAATATCTTGGACGAAACGGCACAAACGAGTGAACTGTCAAGTCCTCCCGAAAGCAGGAAGCCTACAGGCGAATCCGAATCGAGACGCTTCCTGATGCCTTCGACAAGTTTGTCATGAATGTTGGAGCAGACCGTTTCAAGATCGTCACGGATATATTCCGTAACGCTTGCGGGATCCGCATATTGTGTGAACTTCCCGTCGGCATAGAAATGTCCGGGCGGGAAAGGTGATATCTTCTTGCACAGTCCGACGAGGTTTTTGGCTTCGCTCGCAAATACGAGCCCTCCGTCGTCGCTGTATCCGTAGAACAGCGGTCTGATACCGATAGGGTCTCTGGCCGCAACAAAATCTTTCTTCTTTCCGTCGTAGATCACGCATGCGAACTCCGCATCGAGCATTTTGAACATGTCCGTGCCGTAAAGTTCGTACATCGGAAGGAGGATCTCGCAGTCGCTGTCGCTTGCGAACTTATATCCTCTTGCAATCAGGTCTTCCTTGATCTTACGGAATCCGTATATCTCTCCGTTGCAGACGACACTGTTGCCGTCCAGTTTGAAAGGCTGCATGCCTTCCTCAGACAGTCCCATTATCGAGAGTCTCTCGAATCCGAGAACAGCTCCGTCAAGCTTTACTATCCTCTGACTGTCAGGTCCTCTTGACACCGTCCTGTCAAAGAACGGTTTGATATCACCGATCGACAGGCCCTCGCCAAGGTATCCGAAAATTGAACACATGTTACTCTTCCTTCTTTCCTTTGTTTTTTATCCCATATATTTTGTAAATGATCTATATAAAAAAGGGCGCTTTCCCCATAAGGGGAAAACGCCTTTGTTTCCCTTAAGTCCGCTTTTGCGCGATACTTAAACGTAGAACAGAATCTGCTCGTATGTCGGGTACGGAAGATATCCTTCGGGGATGAGCGGCTCCGCAAGGTCTGCCGTCTTCCTTATCTCTTCCATATCGGTCACGATCACATCGTGGTAGAACTTCGCCTGCTCGATATCCGGATCCATGCTCTCGGCCTTGTCGACATCCTTTGCAAGTTTCTCGGTAGCCTTTATGACTTCGTCGTAGTACTCGGAAAGCTTCTCGATCAGATCCTTCTGTGTAGCCGAAGCAGCCTTGATACCGAGTTCCTTCTTGGCAAGTGCAGACTGTGTCAGGTCGTCGATGTAATCCATGAGAGAGGGTGCGAACTGCTTCTGTACCATATCCTGCAGCGTAAGAGCTTCGATATGAAGTGTCTTCGTATAGTTCTCGATCCTGATCTCATATCTCGACTGAAGCTCTGTCTCTGAGTAGATGTGATGCTTCGTGAACATCTTGACGTTCTTGTCTGCGATAAGAGCCGGCATAGCATCAGGTGTTGATTTGAGGTTGAAGAGTCCTCTCTTCTCCGCCTCTTTGACCCATTCGTCCGTATATCCGTTACCGTTGAAGATGATCCTCTTATGCTTTGTGATCGTCTCCTTAACAAGCTTCTTGACAGCCTCGTCCATATCCTCGGGCTTTACATCCTTTAATACTTCGTAGAAGCATGAAAGCGATTCCGCAACGGATGTGTTGAGCATGATGTTCGGGCCTGCGACCGAAACGCTCGATCCGAGTGATCTGAACTCGAACTTGTTTCCTGTAAATGCGAAAGGCGATGTACGGTTTCTGTCCGTTGTATCCTTTGCAAAATGAGGAAGTACCTTCGCACCTGTCTCGATCGTAACCTTCTCGGCATTCTTGAAGTACTCACCCTTCTCGATAGCCTCAATGACCGAGTTAAGCTCGTCGCCCAGGAAGATAGATATTATTGCGGGAGGAGCTTCGTTTGCGCCGAGCCTGTGGTCATTGCCCGCACTTGCGACCGATAATCTGAGAAGATCCGCATAATCGTCAACCGCCTTGATGACTGCCGAGAGGAACAGCAGGAACTGCGTGTTCTCTCCGGGGGTCTTGCCGGGATTGAGAAGGTTCTCTCCGCTGTTGGTCGTAAGTGACCAGTTGTTGTGCTTACCGGAACCGTTGATGCCTGCGAAAGGCTTCTCATGAAGCAGGCACGCAAAGCCGTGCTTTTCGGCTACCTTCTTCATGATCTCCATCGTCAGCTGGTTGTGATCTACCGCTACGTTTGTCGTATCAAACACCGGAGCGAGCTCATGCTGGCTCGGAGCAACCTCGTTGTGCTTTGTCTTGGCGGGAATACCGAGTTTCCACAGTTCCTTGTCAAGGTCATGCATATATGCCGCTACTCTCGAACGAAGATTTCCGAAATAGTGATCGTCCATCTCCTGGCCCTTGGGAGCGGGTGCACCGAGAAGTGTTCTTCCGGTAAATATCAGGTCTTTTCTCTTCTTGTAATCTTCAAGATCTATAAGGAAGTATTCCTGCTCGGGACCGACTGTTGTCAGTACGGATGAAACATCATCTCTTCCGAGGAGTTTTAATACTTTAACTGCTTCCTTGCTTATCGCGTCCATCGAACGAAGGAGCGGTGTCTTCTTGTCGAGTGCCTCACCGCTGTATGAACAGAACGCTGTCGGAATGTAAAGTGTTCCGTCCTTAATGAAAGCGGGGCTTGTAGGATCCCATGCCGTATAACCTCTTGCTTCGAATGTCGCGCGGATTCCGCCCGAAGGAAAACTTGAAGCATCCGGCTCACCCTTTACGAGTTCCTTGCCCGAGAACTCCATGATGACCTCACCTTTGTCGGTGGGACATATGAAGCTGTCATGCTTTTCAGCAGTATAACCCGTCATGGGCTGGAACCAGTGAGTGAAATGTGTGGCTCCGTTTTCAACTGCCCACTCCTTCATTGCTACGGCTACTGCATTCGCAACGTCGAGCTCAAGGTGGGTGTTGTTGTCGATTGTCTTCCGAAGTGCT
>JAEEJD010000148.1 GCA_016281675.1 Lachnospiraceae bacterium | reverse complement strand
GGTGCCGATGCGTTCACACTTCTTGTCGGTAACAACGATAATCCCGGTGTAAACGAGATAAATATCACAAACGGATTCAATTACGTCAACAAACAGTTTACGAATATAACACAGGATAATATCAACGAGAGACATCCGAGATTCGATCCGACAAGCGGCGGGCATCTCTATATCATCTATTCACTCCACTACAGAGACAGATTCTACGGACTCGCATCGATCCGTAATTCGGTCATGCCGCTGTTCTCGGAGTTCTACAGAGTGCTCATGATGACATTGTCAAACGTTCTCGAGCAGGTCAGAAACGTTCAGACGATGCAGAAGATGATAAAAACCCTTGATGAGATGTGGGTGTTCGATCCGATGACGCACGTATACAACCGCGCGGGATTTTTCAAGTTTTCGGAGCAACTTTCCAAGGACGCCAAAGCGGCCGGAGAGGATATGTTCTTCATCTTCCTCGATCTGGACGGGCTCAAGAAGGTTAACGATGCTCTCGGTCACGAGACCGGCGACCGCATGATATGCGATATGGCGGATGTTCTGAGGAAGACGCGGAACAAGGAAGAGCTTCTTATGAGATACGGCGGAGACGAATTCGTCGTGTTCGGAAAGGGTATTTCGGCCGGCGAAGTTGAAGAAGAGATCGCCAGGATAAGAAAAGCCATGGAGGAGATAAATGCCGCGGGGGATCGCGAATATACGCTTGATGCGAGCATAGGTTATCACATGGTACCTTTTGATAACGACAAACCGCTCAGCGCTCTTATCGAGCTTGCGGATCAGGAAATGTACAAGGAAAAAAGGGAAAAACATAAGAGGTGACTGATGTCACCTCTTTCTTATTTCTATGCTGCCTCCGTTTGACAGATCCTTGCCGTCGAGCAGAAGGAGCTTTTCGGCAAGAAGTTTCGAGAAACCCGCGAATATCGTGCACATCGTTATCAGATCGGCGGTATCCGTAGTGCTCTCCTCTATGACATCCTTATGGTCCAGGATCGGACCGGCGATAAGTCTGATCTGTTTAAGAAAATAGCTGATCGAGAAGCTGTGCCTTTCGGTATATCGGTTATAGATGGCCTCGACGTCTTCTTCCGGTATGTTCATCGGTATTATGCGGGATATGACCGCTATCGGAAGGATCTGTTTCATCGTGCATATCATAACGAGATATGCGATGTGGATCCTGTAATATTTCTTTTTCACGGGCTCGGGCATTATTTTGGTGCGGACATAATTGTTGATCGTGGCCGCCGTTATTATCTGCTCGTCCTTAAGTTCCGGTGGCAGATAATCAAGGTATTCCTTGAGAAGTATTATGACCTGCTCCATGTACAGCCCGATGTTCGGGATATCGTTCCAGCAGGGGAGTTTGTAGTCTTCAAGGTATTTTTCCCAGCGGCGGAGCTTTCCGGCCACAAGGTCTTTGTCAAAATTCATCCGTGTATTCCTCGTGTTTATCGTGATCATATGGACCGCTTTACGATCCTTTGATAATTATATCATCAAAAACATCAGATTTCATTACTTATTTTGTGTTGACATAGTTAAAGACACTTGATAATCTAATATAGAAGATTAGATTGCTTTTTGCCATGCAATATATAGTTAACATTGGGTTAATGATGATCGGAGGAAATATGAGCGATTATGTTATTATGACGGATACGGGATGTGATGTGGAGTTCGAAACGCTGCGCGAGTGGGGCGTCGGTTTTCGCGGATTGTCATTTCACTTTGAAGGCGATAAAGAATACAAAGAGGGCGAAATGGAAAAGAGTGAGTTCTATTCCAGGATGCGCGCCGGCGAAGTGAGCAAAACGAGCGCCGTTAATTCTCAAAACTTCAAGGAACTTTTCGAGGAACCGTTAAAGGAAGGAAAAGATATCCTCTATCTCGGTTTTTCATCGGGAATAAGCGCCACGTCCAATTCGGCACAGATGGCTGCCAACGAGCTTCGTGAAGAGTATCCCGAACGCAAGATCATAACGATAGATACACTCGCTGCATCGGCCGGACAGGGACTGATGATCCACTATGCGGTCGAGAAGAAGAATGCGGGTGCAAACATTGAGGAGAATGCGCAATACATACGCGAAATGATCCCGCATCTGGCACACTGGTTCACGGTGGAAGATCTTGTTTACTTAAAGCGCGGCGGCAGAGTAAGTGCGACAGCCGCATTTGCAGCAGGCGTGCTCGGAATCAAGCCTGTCCTTCACGTGGATGACGAAGGACACCTTATCAATATGCAGAAGGTAAGGGGAAGGGATCAGTCGCTTAAGACTATCGCGAAGAAATATATTGAAACCGCTAAGGATCCCAAAGGGACATACTACATCTCGCACGGTGACTGCCTTGATGATGCGAAGAAGCTTGAGAGTATGATAGAAGCCGAAGGCGGCGGAAAGTGTTCGATGTTTGCAACGATCGGAACGATCATCGGATCCCATGCGGGTCCGGGAACGATCGCACTGTTCTTCCTCGCAAGCGGAAGGTAAGTCAGTCGGGCGAATCCTCCTTGGGAGTAGCCGCAAAGAACCTGTTCGCCATGATCATCGCAGGCGGAACGGCCAGAATATATGAGAGAGGCTGGGCTTCCTGAACACCCGCAAGGCCGCGGAACACCGGAAGGATCAGCAACAGCGGAATGAAGAGTATACCCCCGCGCAGTGATGACAGCACTGTGGCGGGGATTTTTTTGCCGCTTGACTGCATGAGCATTTCGGTGACCATAACGAGCGGAAGGAACAGTTGGGCTATACACTGAAGTCTCAGCGCACGCGTTCCGATCTCTATTACCGCGGGGTCGTCCCTGAATATCTTTATGAGTCCGCCCGAAAAGATCAGGGCGAAAATCGTAAGCACGGCCAGTACGATTGTTGCAAGAATAAGTGTAAATCTGTAGGCTTCACGCTGGCGTTTGAACTTTCCGGCGCCATAGTTGAATGCGCATACCGGCTGAAATCCCTGACCGATTCCGAGAGCTATCGCGAACAGGAAGAAGGCGACCCTTGTGACGATCGTCATTGCGGATACCCCCGCATCGCCTGCGTACTCGGCAGCTTTGAAATTGACGAGAATTGTAGCAAAGCTTCCGAGCCCCTGACGAAGGAGTGACGGAAAACCTATCTCGATTATTTCGATAAGCAGACCTCCGCGAAAACGAATGTTGGGAAACGACAGTTTTGACTGCGTTTTTCCGGCAAGGAACATATACAGGAGAAGGCAGAAACTTATGACCTGCGATATGGCTGTGGACAGGCCGGCACCCGCGATCCCCATATCCATTCCGAATATGAAGAGAGCATCACCGCCGATGTTGAGTATCCCGCCGGCAAGAAGTCCTATCATTCCGAGCTTTGCCTTTCCCTCGTATCGGAGCATATTGTTCAGAGTAAAACTCGATACGCAAAACGGAGCAACAAACATTATGTTGTTAAGATATGACTTTGCGTAAGGAGCTATCGTCTCGGTACTGCCGAGCATCATGATGAGGCGGTCCTCGAACAGGAATCCGAGTATCGCGATCAGTATCCCGCTTGTAAATGACGCCGCAAATCCGGTCGATGCGACCCGTCCCGCTTCAATAGGATCCTTCTGACCGAGCTTTCTTGAAAGCAGGCTTCCGGAGCCCTGTCCGAACATGAAACCGAAGGCCTGCATGATCGCCATGAAACCGAACACCACGCCGACGGCACCGCTCGCCGATGTTCCGAGCGTTCCGACAAATGCGGTGTCTACAAGGTTGTAGATCGTTGTCACCATCATCGAGAGGATGGTAGGGATCGCAAGGTATATTATGAGCCTCTGCACGGGCGTCTTTGTCATTTCTTTGTACTGGGCGGCGGCCGCCCTGTCATTCTCGTTCATAGCAGTGATTATACATCCGTTTGCGTATTTTTCCAATGCGACAAAAAATGATATACTGTCTGCCGTATAATAATAAGAGTGCGGCCCGGAAAATAATGTAAAATAAGATATAATTTTCGGGAACTGCCGGTAATGTACAAAAGGAGACAGGTATCGATATGGATAACAATTTAAACGGGATAGACATAAACAGTATGCCGAAGCTCGGATTCGGACTTATGCGTCTTCCGGAGAAGGACGGGAAGATCGACATTGAGCATGTATGCAGGATGGTGGACGCATACATGCAGTCCGGGATGAATTATTTCGATACGGCATACATATACCACAGCGGGTTGTCGGAGGTCGCCGCAAGAGAGGCTCTTGTAAAGCGTTACCCGCGTGAGAGCTTCATGCTCGCTACAAAGCTTCCGGCATGGGAGATGAAGAGTGAAGCAGACGTGGAGAGGATATTTAACGAGCAGCTCGAGAGGGCCGGAGTGGATTACTTTGATTTCTATCTTCTTCATTCGGTGGAGGAAGGCGGCAATCATGACAAATACGAGGAATACGACTGCTATAACTGGTGTCTGAAGCGTAAGGCCGAAGGGAAGATAAAGCATTTTGGATTTTCGTATCACGGAAGCCCGGAACTTCTTGCCGATGTGCTCGACAGACATCCCGAAGTCGAGTTTGTTCAGATACAGCTCAATTACCTTGACAGGACCAATCCTGTCGTGCGTTCCCAGAGACTTTACGAGATACTTCGCGACAGGAATATCCCCATAATAGTCATGGAACCGGTTCGCGGCGGAATGCTCGCGAATATGGATCATGCGATCGAAGCAAAATTTAAGGCAAGACAGCCGGAACGTTCGGTTGCATCATGGGCACTTCGTTTTGTGGCTTCGCTTCCCGGAGTAATGACGGTGCTTTCCGGAATGACGAGCGAAGAGCAGATGAAGGACAACATACATACATTTACAGATTTTGAGCCTATGGCCGACGATGAGTTCAGGCTTATCGACGAAGTCACCGAGGAGATACTCAAAGTCCCGCAGATCGGATGTACCGCATGTAAGTATTGTTGTGACGGCTGTCCTATGAAGATAAGCATTCCCGATGTCTTCAGAACGGTCAATACGATGCGGCGCTATCCCGATGACTGGAGAGCTCAGAACTTCTATTCGGTTCTTACCGAACGCAGCGGAAAAGCATCATCATGTATCGGATGCGGTCAGTGCGAGAGTGTTTGTCCGCAGCATCTTCCGATAATCGCGTTATTAAAGGAAGCGTCGGAGATGCTCGATCAAAAGAAGCAATGATATTGACATTTACCTATCAATAGAGTATATTTTTCTTCGGGCAAGGGGGCCATAGCTGTAGTTATGGTACCCTTTTTCAATTTTTTTGAACAGTATATATGCTGATACGGAGGAAAACATCATGGTAAAAGCTGTTGTCGGTGCCAACTGGGGCGATGAAGGCAAGGGTAAGATAACCGATATGCTCGCTCAGAACGCTGATGTCGTAGTAAGATTTCAGGGCGGCGCAAATGCGGGACATACTATAAAGAACAAATACGGAAAGTTTGCTCTTCATACTCTGCCGTCGGGAGTGTTCAACGAGAATACCGTCAATATCATCGGTAACGGCGTTGCGCTTAACATTCCGATCCTGATCGGCGAGATAGAGAGCATTGTAGAAAAGGGTGTTCCCAAGCCGGTCATTCTCATATCGGAAAGAGCACAGATCATAATGCCGTATCATATCAAGTTTGATGAATACGAAGAAGAGCGCCTTGCCGGAAAATCATTCGGATCGACCAAGTCGGGTATAGCGCCTTTCTATTCGGATAAGTTTGCCAAGATCGGATTCCAGGTGAGCGATCTGTGGGATACCGAACAGAATCTCAAAGATAAGATCGAGAGCGTTACGGTTCAGAAGAACGTCATTCTCGAGCATCTGTATCACAAGCCTCTTATAGATGTCGATGAGACGTACGCAACACTCATGAAGTATAAAGAGATGGTAGCACCTTACGTCTGCGATGTCGCTTCATACCTTCACGATGCGATCAAGGACGGCAAGACGATACTCCTCGAGGGACAGCTCGGAACGCTCAAAGACTGCGATCACGGTATATACCCGATGGTAACGTCCTCAAATACGATCGCCGCATACGGCGGTGTCGGATGCGGAATCCCTCCTTATGAGATCAAGCAGGTCATCTCCGTATGTAAGGCATATTCGTCATCGGTAGGTGCCGGTGAATTCGTCAGCGAGATAACGGATGAAGCGGTTGCGGATGAACTCAGACATCGCGGAGGAGACGGCGGAGAGTACGGTGCAACAACAGGAAGACCGAGAAGAATGGGATGGTTCGACTGCGTCGCATCCAAATACGGCTGCAGACTTCAGGGTACGACCGATGTGGCATTCACGGTCCTCGACGTTCTCGGATATCTTGACGAGATACCCGTCTGTATCGGTTATGAGATCGACGGAAAGGTTACGACCGAATTCCCGGTAACAAGACTTCTGAAGATCGCAAAGCCCGTGTACGAAACGCTTCCCGGATGGAAATGCGACATAAGCGGTATACGTGAATATGACAAGCTTCCGGAGAACTGTAGAAAGTACATTGAGTTCATTGAAAAGAAGATCGGCTATCCGATCACGATGATAAGTAACGGACCCGCAAGGGATGACATCATATACAGAAAGAGAAACAATGGATAAGAAATTAAGACTTATAACAACGTGCTCGATGCTCGCCGCAATGACGACCATCGCAACAATGATAATAAAGGTTCCGACATTCGGAACGAACGGATACGTTAATATCGGAGATGCACTCGTAATAGTATCGGCATGGATGATGGGTAATCCGTACGGTGCGCTTGCAGCAGGCATCGGATCCGCGCTTGCGGACCTGCTTCTCGGATACGGTTCGTATGCGCCCGCAACGGCAGTGATCAAGTTTGCCATGGCGTTTGTATTCACCATTGTATTTACTTCAATGAGGAAAAATCACATCCCGGGATTTGTAGCTTCGATAACGGGAAGCATCATTGCCGAAGTGATAATGGTGGCAGGTTATTTTGCCTATGAATCGACGGTTATGGGATACGGTATCGCCGCATCGGCATCCGTTGTCAGTAACGCCGTACAGGGCGGTGTATGCATAGTACTCGGAAATGCACTCATTCAGGTCCTTTCAAGGATACCCGCGATCAACGGCCTTCGGTCAGGCATATGACGGATGCAAGGCTTCCGCGGTTGCCCTTTGTTCCTCGGTGTGAATAGTATTTTTCGGGGTGACACATCGTGCACTCACCAACGTACTGAGTGTTTTCTTCTTTAACACCGAGCATCAGGAATCTGTGCTTTACGACACCTTTAAGATCGAGCATGAACTTGTCTTCATGTCCGGTCTTTTTTGTTACATATGAGTTTGCATCGTCCCCAATGAGTTCTCTTACCGCATCGATGACTTCGCCTCCGACCTCAAAGCAGCATTTTTCGATTGCGGGTCCGATGGCGACCCGAATATCTGCGGGATCGGATCCCAGACTTGTGAATGCATCCACGGCATTCCTTTCTATATCCGAAACGGTGCTTCTCCAACCGCAGTGAACGGCTCCTATGACGCCCTTTACGGGATCGTGCATCAGGACCGGAACGCAGTCCGCGGTAAAGATCGCAAGCGGTACATCGGGCAGAGCCGTAACATATCCGTCACATTCATTCATACGGCCTTTGCCGTAAGCCGGACGAAGATCCGACCTGTCGGCGATATGCACTGTGTTGCCGTGCACCTGTTTGCCGCATACGAATTCTTTTTTATAAATGTCCGAGGACATAAGGAAACGCCTCCAGTTCTCGGTCACTCGAGCCGGTTCGTCGCCTCTGTTCATCCCGAGATTCAGCGAATCAAACATTCCGTCGCTGACGCCGCCTGTCCTTGTTGAGAAGCCGTGCGGGCAGGTTATGATCGAAGAGTGAAGCGTTTTTATATCCGTCGCAAGGTCTTCGCATCTTACGAGTCTGTCGCCTTTATATTCGACCAGCATGTCGATCCGATCCTGTCCGTTTATGAGTGGCTCAATGAAATATCTGTCACCTTCCCATGTCGGAAGCTTCAGGACTTTGTCGGCACTTACCCAGGCAAGTTCGCCTTCCTCGCATGAAGTTTTGAGCGTACCCGTAAACCCGGTTGCCGAATACAGATACATATCCTCATCATCCCACGTATCGGATATGAATTTGACTACACCGTGAAGATGAAACTTCGTCAGCGTCAGTCCTGTCTCTTCGTATACCTCGCGGACCACACATTCATCGGCGGTCTCGCCTTCCTCGAACTTGCCTCCGACACCGATCCACTTGCCTTCGTTAAGATCGTTCTTCTTGGATATCCTGTGCAGGAGGAGATATTCGTTGTTTTCGTTTTTGATGTAGCAAAGTGTTGTGTTCATAGTAAGGATTATAACATATCAACATAACAGTATTACGATAACGTATCATATGGTAAAATGTTTAGCATGAAAACAAAGATCGCAATCATAGCAATTTTTATATCGGCATTTATTCTTGCTGTAGCAGGAGCTGCAGTTTATAAGCGCACACAGAACGCGCCTTCCGGCGAAAATCAAAACGCGGCCGCAGACCTGCCGCTTCCGCCTCCCGATACGACACAGGCCCCTGCGTTTGATGACGAGACGGAAGATGAAAGTGAGGGTGAGGGATTTTCCGAGACATTGGATGTTGTTCTGCCCGAATCGCCGAGTGAACCCGAGCCGAAGATCCCGCTCCCTAAATATGATGAACTTCTGAAGGTAAATCCGTATGTTGCGGGGTGGCTTAAGATTGATGATTCGGTCATAGATGTCCCGGTCGTTTATACGCCCGGCAGTCAGAATTATTTCCTTCATCGCGACATAGAAGGAAAAGACAATTCGACCGGAACGCTCTTTATCGCGATAGACTGGGAGGACGGATACAACAATACTCTCATCTACGGTCATAACATGAAGGACGGCAGCGGATTCGGATCGCTCCAGAAGTTCTCAAAAGAGTCATACGGCAAGGCGCATCCGGTCATTCATTTTGATACTCTTTACGAGGAAAAGGAATATGAACTGTATGCGGCATTCTTTTCGCAGATAGACGAGGAGGAGCTTGAAACCGAGGAGGACAGGGATGAGAAGGATCAGGCAATAGAGCAGACGGCTATTGCAAAGAAAGAAGAAGAGGCAGCGGAAGCGGGGGAAGAACCTGTTGTCATCGAGCCGCAGGAGCTGACTCTTAATGATCTTGATCTTCACAGGGAGTTTTACGGCGAGGATATATACCGGCAGGAGAAAGATGAGGACAACGGCCGGTTCAGATACTACTACTTTACGGATCTGTCCCGCAGGGAGGATTTTGACTATTATGCAGAGCACGTTAAGGAAAACGCTCTTTATGATACGGGAGTCAGGGCTGAATGGGGAGATGAGTTCATAACGCTTTCGACGTGCAGTTATCAGGTCAGAAACGGACGGTTCGTTGTGGTCGGCGTAAGAAAGAAATAGAAAAATGTAAAATATACTTGACATTATTCCATAACTGTATTATTGTATGTTTGCAGCACATGATCTTGTGCACGGATCAGACCGCAAAAACTAAACAAAATGATTTTATGAAAAGGGGTAAAGGTTATGGAAGCATACAATATCGGAAAAGCAGTAGGACTTGCAACAGGAATAATAGTCGGTCTAATATGTTGTTTCTTTGTTTTTAAATACATGAACAAGGATAAAAAACTTCTTACAAAGTATGATGAGAGACAGCAGGCGGCAAGAGGCAGGGCATACATGTACGGATTCTGGGCGGTGATGATAGCAACAGCATTTGTCATAATTGCCGAAACAGCGGGATTCTTTCCGGTGGCCGCACTTACAAGAGGATTTTTCATCATATTTGTCGGGATAATCGTCCAGGTTTCCTACAGTATTTTCAACGATGCATATTACGGCATAAACACAAATAAGAAGAGGTTCATGATAGTATGCATAGTTGCCGGACTCTGTAATCTTCTCGCAGTGATCGGCAGCATCAAGGGTGGAAACTTCATAGAAGACGGTATTGTGACAGATGCCGGTACGAACCTTCTGTGCGTGATCCTGATGTTTACGGTCGCAGTCGAACTTCTGATCAAAGACCGGATCGATTCGGAAAAAGCCGTTGAAGAAGAAAGCGGGGACTGATGCATGAAGAATCTCAGACTCAAAGCCGCTCGGGCCGGTATGGATCTGTCCCAGGAAGATCTTGCCAATATATGCGGCGTTTCGAGACAGACGATAAGCGCGATCGAAAAGGGCGACTATAATCCTACAATCAATCTTTGCATAGCGATATGCAAGGCCCTTGATAAAACGCTTGATGAATTGTTCTGGGAGTAAGCGGGCGGGCTGTTAACAAAAAATGAAACATCGTTAATCGAAATATAAGAAGTCATGTCAACAGCGGGCAGTTAGAATGTCAGAAATGAGGTACATAGTATGAGTATTGATCTTAACAGTATGCCAAGGCTCGGTTTCGGGCTCATGAGACTGCCTGAAAAGGATGGTGTGATCGATCATGACATGGTCTGCAAAATGGTCGATGAGTATATGAACGCCGGAATGAACTATTTTGATACGGCATATATCTATCACGAGGGCAGGTCAGAGACGGCTGCCAGAGAGGCGGTTGTCAAAAGATATCCGAGAGACAGTTTTATGCTGGCAACAAAGCTTCCGGCATGGGAGGTCAGGAATGCCGAAGATGTTGACAGGATATTCAATGAACAACTTGAAAAAACGGGAGTCGACTATTTTGACTTCTATCTGCTTCATTCGATAGAAGAAGGATCCAATTACGACACTTATATTAAGTATAACTGTTTTGAATGGGGGCTGAAGCGTAAGGCTGAAGGGAAGATAAAGCATTTCGGTTTTTCGTTTCACGGCAGTCCGGAGCTTCTTGAGGAAGTGCTTGACGAGCATCCGGAGGTTGAGTTCGTTCAGATACAGCTCAATTATCTCGACAGGACCAATCCCGTTGTCCGTTCGCAAAGACTGTATGAGGTGCTTCGTGACAGGAATATCCCCATCATAGTCATGGAGCCGGTAAGAGGCGGAATGCTGGCGGAAATGCCTCCCGAGATCGAAGCGAAGTTCAAGGACCGCAGACCGGAGAAATCGGTTGCATCATGGGCACTCAGATTTGTAGCCTCTCTCCCCGGGGTAATGACGGTGCTGTCGGGAATGTCAAACGAGGCACAGGTGACTGACAATATTCGGACATTCAGGTCATTTGAGCCGCTTGCCGAGGATGAGCTTAAGATAATAGATGAGGTTACCGATGAGCTTCTTTCGATGCCTCAGATCGGATGTACTTCATGCAGATACTGTTGCGATGGATGTCCGAAGAAGATAAGTATTCCGGATGTTTTCAGGACCATCAATACATTAAGGCGTTATCCGGATGACTGGAGGAGTAAGAATTATTACGATCAGCTGATCCAAAGAAGCGGGAAGGCGTCAGACTGTATCGAATGCGGCCAATGTGAGCGGGTATGCCCGCAACATCTTCCGATAATCAATCTGATGAAGGAAGCGGCCGGGACACTCGATTACGGAAAGAATTAGACACTAAGGCAGGGTTGAAAACCCTGCCTTTATAAGTTACTATATATCTCATGTTTGCAAACAGGATCAAAAACAATCTGTCCACCAAGGTAATACTCATGGTGGAGTTTATTATACTTATCTCG
>JAEEJD010000147.1 GCA_016281675.1 Lachnospiraceae bacterium | reverse complement strand
CTGGATAAGTACGAGGAAAGGTTTTTAAATGGAGAATAACAAAGCGTTCAGGCACGAACTGAAATACCTGATAAGCAAAATGGATATGGATTGCTGTATCAGCCGTATCAGTGAGTTTGCAAGGCCGGATCCGCATGTTAAGGGCGGTAAGTATTTTGTCAGAAGCCTCTATTTTGACGACATGTACGCTACGGCTTATGAGGACAAGGAAAGCGGGGTCGCCTCGCGCAAAAAATATCGTATCCGCATTTACAACTCCGATGATAGTTTCATCCGGCTTGAGAAGAAGATCAAGGAAGGGGCATTCGTAAGAAAGGAATCATCGCCTCTTACAAAGGATGAATACTATATGATCCTTGACGGCAGAACGGATTTCCTGCTGGACAGAAGCGAACAGGCCGCGCGTGATTTTGCCCTCGAGTATCGTGTGAACGCTCTTCGCCCGGAGGTCATTGTCGACTATGAGAGGGAGCCGTTTATATACGATTACGGGGATGTACGGATAACGTTTGACATGAACGTAAGAAGCGTGTTCGATAAGCTTGATGTGTTCGAAAAGAATAGCCCCGCGTACGAGGTCCTGGGCGCGGATCAGCTCATCATGGAAGTTAAATATACCGAGTTTCTGCCGGATGTTTTCAGGGCGATACTGCCGGGAGACGGGTGCAGATTGGCGGTTTCCAAATATCTGTTGTGTGACAGCGTTAAGAGAAGTGTTTAAGGAGGAAATAAAATGAGTGTAAAAGACATGATCAAAAAATCCGTGCTGGAATCGGCTGTTTATAACCAGTCGCTGACAAGCGGAACGTACGTAACGATCATTGTGGACATGATCGTGGCCCTGATAATCGGGTACATCATCTACAGGATCTACAAGCGCTTTTTCGCGGGCGTTGTGTACAGCAGATACTTCGGTGTGACGCTCATCGGTATGACGGCACTCACATGTATGGTAACGCTTGCGATATCAACGAACATCGTGATCTCCCTCGGTATGGTCGGTGCCCTCTCTATCGTCAGATACCGTACCGCTATCAAAGAGCCGCTTGATATCATGTACCTGTTCTGGGCGATCACCGAAGGTATCACGATCGGTGCCAGCATGTATATGCTCGGTGCTGTTGGAATGCTCGTGATGCTCATTATCGTTGTCGGAATGAGCAAGATGAAAGACCGTAACAACGCTTATGTGATGGTTGTGCATCTGTCGGGGGATTCCGTTAAGGATGAGGTCCTTGCGCAGCTCAAATCCTACATATACAGCGTTAAGAGCTGCATCCTGAAAGACGATGCGACTGAACTTACGATACAGATCGACATGAACAAAGACGACGGTATCGCAGAGAAGGTTCGTGCGATCTCAGGCGTAAATGATGTAACTATGATCCAGTATAACGGGGAGTATCATGGCTAAAGCTTCAAAGCTTCTGCGTGAAAAATGGCATATTCTTGTACTGATACTGCTTGTGGCGGTGGTGTCGTATCCGGCGCTCTTTATGGAGATGGCAAAGGGACACGACCTGGATTTCCATCTGATGAGGATCGAAGGAATACGCGGAGACGTGTCGTTTTCCAATTTTCCGGTGCGCATGCAGTCTCCGTGGATAGACGGTTACGGATATCCCGTGTCGATACTGTACGGGGATCTGTTCCTGTATCTGGGCGCATTCTTCAGGCTCCTTCGGATCCCGATAATGCCCGCATACAGGCTGTTTGTGCTGTGCATCAATTCCGCGACGGTTGCGATAGCGTACAATTCGTTCAGGATCATCCTGAAGAAGAAAGAGACTGCTGTCTTTGCCGCGACCCTCTATGCAACAGCCGCATACAGGCTTGTAGACGAATATGTCAGATCCGCTGTCGGAGAGACTCTTACGATAGTGTTCCTGCCGGCGATTCTTGCATGCATAAGCGTTATATACACTTCGGACGAGACGCGGACTAGGTGGAAGGCCGCCGTAATTCTCGCGTTTGTGTTCACATCCGTAACGTGCGCGCACACTCTTACAACGAGTATGCTGCTCGTTGTGCTCGCTCCCGGAGTCATCATAAGCCTCTTTGTGTTCTGCAAAAAGGGAGAGCGCCTTAAGAGATTCGGAAATATATTCGGGGCAGGTATCATAACGATATTCCTGGCGGCTTTTTTCATTGTGCCGTTTCTGGATTTCTACATGAATGCCGATATAGGGTTCGCGCTTGATAAGGGTGAGAACATTCAGGGCGAAGGCCTTATTCTCCGGGATTTCTTCAACTTCTTCTGCAATCCGTTTAAAACATTTAAGGATGATATCCAGAAGACCCCCGGGATCGCCCTTATGACGGTTCTGGTATGCGCTGCGGTATACCTTCTGATATGCCTGGGAAGGCGTATACGCCGCCGCGGCGAAGATCACTTGACGGGTTTATTTAAAAACCACAGAAGGATCGTGTTTGAATTCTGGTTCTCGCTTGCACTCCTGTTTATGACATCCCGTTTGTTCCCGTGGGATTTCATTGAGTATAACGTGCCTTTCGGAGGGCTGTTTATCGCCATAGAATTCCCTATGCGATACCTTGCTTTTGCGATAGTGTTCCTGGCGCTTCTCGGAGGGGACATGTTGCTGGGGTTATCGGAAATGATGTCGGAAAAGGAGACGTCCGGGTGCGGTTCGG
>JAEEJD010000146.1 GCA_016281675.1 Lachnospiraceae bacterium | reverse complement strand
TCTTTCCCCGGGGGAGCGGCCCCAAGCCACACGATCCTCTGATCGCCTATAACAACACTGTCTCCGGACCTTACATATCCCCTGTATCCCCTTTTTACTCTCAGCCGGTCCACAACAGCTCCGTTGGTCCCCGTAACTTCAACAAGTGCCGCATCATCTGTCACACGACGGAAGTACAGATGCCGTCTCGATACGAAAGAGCCGCCGAGTACCAGATCACATCCGGGATCTCTTCCGACAATGACTGTCGGCTTCTCTCCCGATACGTACAATACGCCCATGGCATCTCCAACCGTTGTTCAGTTAATATTCCGGGATCTTTGCGATGCGTCCAACGCAAGATGCGAGAACAGAATCAAAAAAAGAATTCTTGTACGACGGATGATATCATACAAGAATTCGATAAGCAATATCTGAAAATTCACCAAACAGACTGATAAAATTTCTGTAATAATCTACAAGAATATTTTAAGCCTTATTACGCGACTACCGATGCGCGTATCTCGTCAGCGCGCTCCTTACCGCATACGATCGCGATAAGCTCACAGGCAAAGTCCACAGCGGTTCCGAGTCCTCTTGAAGTCGTTATGTTCCCGTCCGTGACAACACTGTCGGTAACAGCCGTCGCTCCTTCGAGAAGATCCTCCATTCCCGGATAGCATGTGGCCTTTTTACCCCGTAGAAGTCTTTTGGAGCCGAGAATCCTTGCCGGTGCGGCACATATGGCCGCGATCCTGCCGCCTTCGGCGTTATGATCGTCAACAGTCTTCATGAGATCATCGCATTCAAGAAGATTAACTGTACCGGGCATTCCCCCGGGAAGCACGATAATATCTTCTTTTTGAGGCTTTGCCTCATCTATCGTCATATCGGCGCGAACGGTGATCTTACGGGCACCCGTAACATCGCTTCTTCCGGGATAGATCGATACCGTCCGGGCATCCACCCCGGCGCGCCTTAACAGATCAACCGGTGTAAGCGCTTCTATTTCCTCAAATCCGTCAGCCAGAAAAACATATACCATGATTTTTCCTCCGTAAAAGCATTTGTGCGACGGATTTATTCTATCATAATTATGCTCTTACCGCCAAGCTTACGATCCCGACAACGAGGAGTATCGGAAGTGCCACAAACGAGAGGCCTCCTACGATCATCATCAGAACTATACAGGGAAGAAATACCACGTATCCGACAAGCTTCATTATTCCCCAGCCGAGCTTAAGACCGAACAAAAGCAATCTTCCGAATACCGCAAATAAAACTATAAGAGTTATGAATGTCAGCATTTTCAGTTCCTCCTTACGGTACATAATATACGCCCCGATCCTTAAGCGGTCTTTTAAGGTTCATTAAAAGAAGATTAAATCGTACGGCATTCATTTTTATGGTATATTAAGAACATGGGAATGGAAATTGAGAGAAAATTTACGATAAAGAGCCTGCCCGATAGTCTCGATTCATATGATCATCATATGATAGAGCAGGCATATCTTACTACGGAGCCCACTATCCGTGTACGCCGTGAGGACGAGAGGTACTATATGACCTACAAAGGCACCGGCGGAGCCAATTCATCGCTTTCACACGAGGAGTACAATCTCCCGCTCACAAAGCAGGCTTATGAAACGCTTTCGACAAAAGCCGACGGGAACGTTATCCGCAAAAAGCGCTTCCTGATACCGTACGGCAAATATACAATAGAGCTCGACATATTTGACGAGCCCTTTAAACCTCTTATTATAGCTGAAGTGGAATTTCCGTCAGTGGATGAGGCTAATGCGTTTACGGTGCCGGAGTGGTTTGACGAAGATGTGACCGACCGCAAAGAATATCGCAACGCCTATCTTGCCTTACACCGCTAGTCCCGTTGCGCTCTCTATCCCCATAGATATGTTCATGCACTCGATCGCCGCACCGCTCGCCCCTTTTCCGAGGTTGTCGAAGATCGACATTACCATTATCCTGTCTTCGTTCCCCGTAACAAGTATGTTCGCATAATCAAGACCGGCCATGCAGTTGGCTGATATGAAGCCGCCTGTCTCGTTTTCGGCACCGTACGGAAGCACGCGTATGAACGTCTGACCCTCATAATATGCGGCAAACATGTCCCGAAGTGCCTCCGGAGTCATTTTCTTTTTCATCAGATCCTTGTGGACAGGAACATTCACGATCATCCCGCAGTAGTAATCATCGACATAAGGCATGAATATCGGCTCTTTAGTAAGTCCGGTAATGACCTTCATCTCGGGAAGATGCTTATGCATCTGTAAAAGCGCATATTCCCGGGGTGCAAACAGATCCTTTGCCTTGTCATCGGCCTCATAGAGGGCGATCGCCTTCTTGCCGGCACCAGAATAACCGGACACCGCGGGAACGGTGAACGGATAATCATTCGGAAGGATTCCCTCTGCAACAAGAGGATACGCGATCATCACAAAACCCGACGCATAACAGCCGGGAACCGCAATACGCTTTGAAGTTCTCACTTTCTCGAAATGCTCCTTTGACAGCTCGGGAAGTCCGTAAGCCCAGTCGGGATTGACCCTGTGAGCCGTCGATGCGTCTATTATGACCGTATCCGGATTATCACACAGTGTAACCGCTTCCTTTGCGGCAACATCCGGCAGGCACAGGAAAGTGTAATCGGAAGCATTGATGAGCTTTTTGCGCTCATCGGCATCCTTGCGAAGTTCGGGATCTATCTTAAGTATCTCAATGTCTTCCCTTTTGGCGAACCTCTCATTTATACGAAGGCCGGTAGTGCCCTCACTTCCGTCAATGAATACTTTTGCTTTTCCCATATCATTTCCGTCCTTTTTCCGGTAATCTTGCATATAGTTTTGTGATCTCGCGTATATCCTTAGCCAGTTTTTTCGTGAATGCGCCCGACTTCATCCTCCAGACCCAGTTTCCGCCGAGAGTCGACGGCATGTTGATCCTCGGCAATAACATCAACATCTCCGAGCTCCCTTTTGATCGTACCGAACAGCTCGTATCCCGGACCTTTCATCCATTTGCCGAACTCCGCGGTCTTATCTCCGTACGGAATGGCGTAATATGCGTCGAATCCTCTGAAGTGATCGACTCTTACAACGTCATACAGTTCAAAGCAGTGCTTTATACGCCTAAGCCACCATTAATACCCTGTCTTCTTATGGTATTCCCAGTCATAAAGCGGGTTACCCCAAAGCTGCCCGGTGGGTGAAAACCCGTCAGGAGGACATCCGGCTACCGCAGTCGGATAACCTTTTTCATCAAAGCA
Source organism: Lachnospiraceae bacterium (assembly GCA_016281675.1). Next base: position 1,939 of record JAEEJD010000146.1, on the reverse strand, counting down.
AAAGAGCTTGGGATCGGCCCATGTATCGGCGCTGTCAAAAGCGACATAGATTGGGATATCACCTATTATTTTAATTCCGGACTTATTGGCATATTTCTTAAGTGCCTTCCACTGCGTGATAAACTTGTATTGAAGGAACTTATAGAACTCTGTCTCCTTTGAAAATTTCACCCGATATGTATCGAGTGTTTTTTTATCTCTTTTTCTTATGGGCTCATCCCACTCAATAAAACTCACGCCCCCGAAAGAATTCTTGACAGCCATGTAAAGTGCGTAATCCTCGAGCCAGAATCCCGCTTTCTCTCATAAATATCTCCTTTCAAGGATGTCCGGGGACGGATCGGTTTCAGACAAAAGGCCGATCCACATCGATGACCGCAAAATGGTTTCCGGGAAGGCTTGATACCTTTGCGCAGATCGTGTTTCTGATCTCCTCCTCGGACAGTTTGCAGTCAAAAGGTGCTACAACGTCAAATATCAGATTCGTATGTGAAGGTCCCTTGACCATCCGAAAATCATGTATAGTGAATCTCTCGTCCACGCTTTTTGCGATCAGCAGGCACAGTCGCCTCATCCTGTCTATCGCGGGATCTCCCACAACGACCGGATCCATATGTATGACACACTGGCATCCGAGAGTCTCGTTGATCCTGTGCTCAATGTTATCTATCGTGTCGTGAACGTCAACGATGTTACGGTCGGCCGGAACCTCGGCATGAAGAGAGATCATCACTCTTCCGGGGCCGTAATCATGCACCACAAGATCATGGATCCCTATGACATCGTCATATGACGTAACGAATTTTTCGATCGTCTCAACGTATTCCGGAGTCGGTTTGCTCCCGAGAAGCGGATCTATCGTATCCTTTGCCGAAGAAATACCGGCATACAGAACAAATGCCGAAACCGCCAGGCCGCACCATCCGTCTATCCCCACTCCGAAGTAGTACCCTATGAGCGCACATGCAAGGACAACGAGCGTAGCTATCGAATCGGTAAACGAATCGAGCGCAGTGGCACGCATTGCGGCAGATGCGATTTTCTCCCCCGTCTTCGTGTTGTAATAATACATGTACAGTTTGACTATTATCGAGAATATCAGTATTCCCGCAACAAGCGGAGTCAGCTGCGGAAGTTCCGGGTGCCGGATCTTATCGTAAGACGACTTCAACAGTTCGAAACCCATCAGGATGATGATCATTGACACAACAAGACCGGTGACATACTCGATCCTCCCGTGTCCGAACGGATGCTCCGGATCGGGCTTCTGGCCCGCCATACGAAATCCCACCATCGTCACTACGGATGAACCCGCGTCGCTTAAGTTGTTGAACGCATCGGCCGTTATCGCTACCGATCCCGAGATCATGCCGGCGGTAAACTTAACACCGAAAAGGATGATATTTAAAAAAACGCCGAACGCGCCGCAAAGCACACCATACGCATGCCTTACGTGCATATCCGTCGTATTGTTTCGGTCCTTTATGAATAATCTTGCAAGAAGTTCCGTCATTTGCGAGCTCCGGTCTGTGTTTCTTCTATCCCTTCACCCTGCAGCTCTTCCGGGGTGAATATGCGCATCCTGCGAAAATCCCTCAGCAGCATTCTCGTACTGTAGATGAAGTTCGAGAACAGTCCGGCCTTATAGAGGTTGTATACGATCATACCTATAGGTACCGCAACGATCAGGCCGAATGCCCCTCCGATGCGGAATCCCACATACAGAAGTATAAGTGTCGGGATCGCAGGCATACCTATCGAATCTCCCACGAATTTCGGCTGGATCAGCTGTCTTACAAGCTGAGAAAGTCCCCATACTATCATCATTCCGACCGCAAACTTGTAGTTTTTTCCGATCACGGCATACAGAGCCCACGGCCACATGACGGCACCGGTGCCGAAGAACGGCAGGAAGTCGAGAAACGCGATCAAAAGGGCG
>JAEEJD010000145.1 GCA_016281675.1 Lachnospiraceae bacterium | reverse complement strand
CATCGATATGCTCCTGCTCTATCTGTTCCACGGCGAACACCTGCATATGCTCGCGGTATGTATCGTATGTGTCCGCATACTCTCTCTTGTGAGCGATGAGATTCGCATACAGGAATGCGATCCTGTGATAGTTCATATCGTGTCTGAACCCGAAATACATGAGCACGGATCTAGGGATCAGGCCGTCATAATCATTCGGTATCGAATACATGTAGTATTCGAAAAGCTTTGTTATCCGAAGCTGCATCTTAACAGCCCTGTCAAACCACTCGAAATACTTTGGTCCCGAAACGTTTCCTTTTATGAGGAAAGTCGCCACGACCTCGACAGTCTCATCATCGCCCGTGATCTCATATGCGTTGCACAAAAGCTTATACAGGAGCGGGTCATAATCTCTCTGCTTGCCCGCAAGATACAGAAGCTGCTTTCCTATCTCGGGATCCATTATTCCGAGTTTTGTTGCAAAGTACAGAACCTGTATCTCAAAGCGTGAGAGTTTGTTGAGTTTCTCGGCATTTGCAACAAAGAAGTTATAAGCTTCAATGTACATGATCGGGCTTGTGCAGCCGTTTTCATACATACTCTCCAGAAGCGATATCTTCCTCGTAGCGTTGTCCGCAAGGCCCTCATCCAAATATAAAAGCGTCCACAGTATCTCAAAGCTCTTCGGATTGCTTTCAAACAGAGCATTGACCTTTGACGCATTATCGTTGATGTAATCCTCATCTCGGTTAACGAGTGTCTGGAGGTACATGAAATAAGCGCGCTGTCTTGCCTCCGAGTTGCCGATGTTCATCTCGTTCTCAACGTGATCGAGCACCCACTGTGCTTCGTTCTCACGGCGCTGAACAACAAGAAGCTGTGCCTGATACAGCCTTGATACGGGATTCTTGTCGTCGAGTGCGTTCATCCTCTCAACGATCTTCATCGACTCTCTTACCCAGTTGCCGACATTCGTCTTCTTCATCCTGAACGACACATACTGCCGCATCAGTCTCATCGTCAGATTCTTCTTTTCGCGCCTCGCGGCTCTCTTTGCATTGATGTTTGCACGGTGTCTTGCGACTATCCCGATGTTCAGTTCACTGTTTGCGCTCTTAACGGTGATCGTTCCGAAGTTTCTTCCCTCATGAAGATTGTCGCCGATTATCGTGAACTTTAGGAGATGATCGTTACCGATAAAATCACTTGCGTCAAGCCTTTCTTTTTCCAGCCTGATAAAGCCAACATCAGCAGAAAGCGCAACATCGATATTGCCCCACGTCGACTTGTGAAGCAGGAACTCCGAATCGACATTATCCGATACATCCGTATACTCGTAGTTCATACGGTCTACGGTATAAGTGACCGGTCTCTTTTTGTTTATCGCAACGAGAAAATCATCCACAGCCTGGGGATCCTTCGGATTGTTTGAAAGTCCCCTGAACTTGTCGAAATGTATCCTGTCGTTTCCTCCGAACACCTGGGGAAAAACAGGTGAATAGAACAGATCAACGGCTTCATCCCAGTTGACCTGGGCCTGATTGGTAAAGTGGAAAAGATTCCTGACGTTTCCGAGAGAACTCTGGACAATCCCGTATGATACGGAGATCACGAAAGGAAGATAATACTCCCCGGCATTCGATACGACCTGGATGTCACCTTTGACTACATCTCCGGGTTCAAGTCCGGTGGAATCAAAAACGATATGGATCGTGGCCGAGGGTTCTTCTTCCACATGATCGTTCCTGCACACAAGGCGCATGCACGAAGTATATATGTCGGCGGTAAAATCCCTTCCGTCTTCGGATGACAGTACGAAGTCGCCTTCAAACAGCTGTCCCTGAGGTATGTCCGCTTCGATCCTGGCCGTTGAAAACAGGAGTTTTCCGCAGTCGTAATCAAAGAAACCGTCAGCACATCTGTCGATCACTCTTCGCACCGTATTCACCGCCTTTCATTTAAGATTTTGAGAGAAAAGATTTTGACGCGAACGCGCCCGAGTGGTATACTTTGGGCACATTAGCATACCAAATCAGTATATCAAAATTATGCAAGGGGTGCAATAAATTATGCTAAAGCACAAGGACCATTTTCACGGCAGTGACCTTGAAAAGATAGAGCAGATATACGGGATCAAAAAAGAAGATATCGTAAGCTTTTCGGCAAACGTCAATCCGCTCGGATTATCGGGCCGGATAAAGGAGGAACTTCCCCTTCACATGGACGTGATATGCTCTTATCCCGACAGAGAATACGCTAAGCTCAGAAGCGTTATCGCAACATACTGTGATACGACTCCCGAAAGTATAATCGTCGGAAACGGATCGACCGAGCTTATTTCGCTGTTCATTAAGATGATCGCGCCCAAAAAGGCCATGATCATAGGACCTACATATTCGGAATACGAGCGCGAGCTTTCGCTCGGAGGCGGTTCAAGCCTCTATTTCCCTCTCAAAGAAGAGGATGACTTCATACTGAACGTCGATGAGCTCATAGGAAGCCTTAACGAGTCGATAGACATGCTCATCATGTGTAACCCCAACAATCCGACGTCTTCGGCCGTAACCCGCTCCGAAATGCGCCGGATACTCGATGCGTGTAAAAGGCATGACATTTTCGTCATGGTCGATGAGACATATATAGAGTTTGCGGAAAACTACGATAAGATCAACTGTGTTTCCCTTACATCGAGTTACAACAATATCTGCCTTCTTCGCGGTATCTCCAAGTTTTTCGCGGCTCCCGGACTTCGTCTCGGATATGCCATATGCGGCAATGCCGATCTTATGAGCGATATAGCAGCGATCAAGGATCCCTGGACGATCAATTCCCTTGCCGAAGCGGCAGGCCGGATCATGTTCTCCGATACCGAATACATCAAGGCGACGAAAGAACTCATTGCGGCGGAAAGGGCTCGCGTCACAGCTGCGCTTCGGGACACAGACGGTCTCAAAGTATATGAGCCCGTTGCGAACTTCGTTCTTTGCCGCATAACAAAAGAGAACGTCGATGCCGACATTCTCTTTGACAACTGTATCCGCAGGAACATGATGATCCGTAACTGCTCGTCATTCCCGTTCCTGGATAATTCCTATTTTCGTATCTGCTTCATGAATCCCGCCGATAACGATAAGTTGCTGAAGGTAATACAGGAAACCCTATAGAAACCTAATAAAGGCGGTCACAGAGACCATTCCCTCGAAAACGCGCTCTCGCTCCTGTTCAAGCGTAGCTGACGCTAGACTCGAAAATACCTCGTCAAGCGCAGACCCTTTCACAGGGTATTTCTCGGAAATGTCCTGTGCCCGCCTTTTTTAATTCACTTACACACTTCGCTTTGTCCGAGCACCTTGAATCCGCTTGCGGAAATCACCGATTCCGCAGCCGCATAATCTTTGATCTTCATTATCATCGATGCTCTGTCCGATATGGAGAGCACATACATATACTCGATATTGAAGTCGACCAGCGCGGTCAACAGCTCATGCAGCGACCCCGGAGCATTTGATATCTCAACCGCGATCACATCCGACAGTCTTGCCGAAAGGCCCTCTGCCTTGAGCGCATCTTTTGCCTTTTCCGGATCCGATACGATCAGTCTGAGCAGTCCGAAATCGACCGATTCGGCCAAAGACAACGAACTGATGTTGATATTGTTCTCCTTCAGAACTTCAGTTACCTTCTCGATACGTCCTTCTTTATTCCCGATAAATACCGTAACCTGTTTAACTGCCATATCAAACCCTCCTTACACCAGTTTTCTGTTATCGATAACATGTACCGACTTGCCTTCGTATCTCGGAAGAGTCTTAGGCTCGACAAGCTTAACCTTGACCGCAAGTCCGAGTGCCTGCTTAAGCGCATTCCTGACCTTATTGGACAGGTTATCGAGTCCTCTCATGTCATCATCGAAGTAACTCTCGTCAACCTCAACCTGAACCTCAAGCGTATCCTGATGATCGACACGATCCACTATCATCATGTAGTTCGGTGTCGTCTCACCCATCTCAAGAAGAGCGGCCTCAACCTGTGACGGGAATACGTTCACGCCACGGATGATGAGCATGTCATCGCTTCTTCCCGTAAACTTCTGGATCCTCGGCTGTGTTCTGCCACAATCGCACGTGCCGTACTCAATGCTCGTAAGATCCTTTGTCCTGTATCTGATAAGGGGAAGACCCTCTTTTGTAAGTGTTGTGAACACAAGCTCACCGGTAACGTTTTCTCCGACCGGCTCAAGCGTTTTCGGATCGATGATCTCGGGATAGAAATGATCGTCGTGAACATGCAGACCCTTATGGAATTCGCAATCGCACGCAACACCAGGTCCCATAATCTCGGACAGACCGTATATATCGAATGCCTTGATATGAAGCTCGTTCTCGATCATGTGACGCATGTTCTCGGTCCAGGGCTCCGCACCGCATATGGCGACTTTAAGCTTGAGATCGTCAAGAACTCCTTCTTCCTTGACAACCTCCGCGATATGCAGAAGATATGAAGGCGTGCAGGCGATCGCAGTTACACCGAAATCAAGCATCATCGTAAGAAGCTTCTTCGTGTTACCCGTTGACTGCGGAACAACCGTCGCACCCATGAACTCGGCACCGTAATGAGCTCCGAGACCTCCGGTAAAAAGGCCGTAACCGTATGCGACCTGGATGATATCCTTCGATGTCACTCCGGCTCCCGCAAGACACCTGGCAACACATTCCGCCCATATATCGATATCACGTCTTGTGTATCCGACAACCGTAGCTTTTCCGGTCGTACCGCTCGATGCGTGAACACGCACGATCTGCTCGCGCGGTACCGCAAAGAGACCGAACGGATAATTGTCGCGAAGATCATCCTTTGTGGTATAGGGGAGCTTTTTCAGATCCTCTATATCCCTGATGTCTCCGGGTTCGATGCCCACAGACTGCATACGCTTTCTGTAGAATTCGACATTGTGGTAAACCCTGTCAACCTGCTTGACAAGTCTTGCGCTTTGAAGCGTGAGCTTCTCGTCGGCGCTCATGCACTCCTTGGTCTCATTCCAGATCATACGTCTTCCTCCGTTTATAAGTTATAACCGCAACCGAAAGCCTGCTTGTTGAGTTCAACAAACTTTGGCTTTACAACCCTCTCTATCACCGCATTCCACTGATCAACCGTAAAATCCATATGTTTAGCGGCAACTCCGAGGATCACAACATTAAATACTTTGGCATTCCCGAGTCTCTTTGCCTCCGAAAGAGCATCGACCGAAATGACTTTATACTCTTTCGAAAGGTTCTCGATAATGCCTTCCGGATATTCGGCCGCACCCATAACGACTGGCATTGGATCCATACGCTGGTCGTTTACGATTATCACGCCGTCCTTTTTAAGAAAATGTGCATAGCGAAGCGCCTCAAGCTTCTCAAAAGCAATGAGCACGTCGGCACATCCTTCCTCAACAATGGGTTCGGACACTTCTTCTCCGTAACGAACGAATGTAACAACGGATCCGCCACGCTGGGCCATTCCGTGAACCTCGCTCATCTTGACTTCATATCCTCCGTCGAGCATGACACCGCCGAGTATACGGCTCGTCAGAAGTGTTCCCTGACCGCCGACACCGACGATCATAATGTTCTTCGTTTCCATATATCTCTCCTAAATATTCACATCCACAATCGCACCGAACTTGCACATTGATTTGCACAGATCACATCCGTTACAGAGCGTATCGTCGATCGCAACCGTTCCGTCTTCCCTCTTCGTTATCGCGGGACATCCCGGCTTTAAGCACATACCGCATTTCTTACACTTTTCGGGATCTGATGCACATTTATGCGTCATAGGTTTTTGTCCGAGCATCACGCAAGGAGACTTTGTGATGATCACGCAGAGCTCATCCGACGCAACGGACTGCTTAACGACTTTCTCTAGTGTTTCTATATCAAATGCATCCACTTCGGTAACGTTTTTGATACCGATCGCCTTACACAGGTTATATATGTTTATCGCCGGAACTGTATCTCCCTGAAGCGTCTTGCCAGTTGCGGCATGGTCCTGATGACCGGTCATTCCTGTCGTCGAATTATCGAGGATCATCACCGTTCCCGTTCCCTGATTATAGAACATGTTCATAAGGGAATTGACACCTGTATGCATGAACGTGGAGTCCCCGATGACCGCAACCCAGTTCTTTATATAGTCCTTACCTTTTGCCTTCTCCATCCCGTGAAGCGTCGAAATTGAAGAACCCATGCATACGGTTGTATCGATAACCGAAAGCGGAGCGACCGCACCGAGCGTGTAGCATCCGATGTCTCCGGCCGCATGAAGTTTCAGTTTGTTAAGCACTGTGTAAACACTTCGGTGAGGGCATCCCGGGCACAGTATCGGAGGACGGTTCGGAACCTGCGCGGGTGATTTTACGTCTGTGTTCTCATGAAGGATCGCAGATCTTAACATGTTCGCGCTGTATTCACCCTGAACCGTGAATATCTCTTTACCTATACACTTGATACCCCAGGACTTTACCTGAAGCTCCGTAAGCGGATCAAGTTCCTCGACTATGTACAGCGTATCGACTTTCTTCGCGAAATCTTCGATGAGTTTTCTTGGAAGCGGATTGACCATTCCGAGCTTTAAGACGCTTGCATCGGGAAGTGCTTCGCGCACGTACTGATACGGGATACCGCTTGCGATGACACCTATCTTCGTATCTCTCATTTCAACCCTGTTGATCGGAAAATCACAGGAGTCAGCTTCCAATCTCTTCTCCCTGTCTTCAACAACAAGATGACGTCCCTTTGCCATTGCGGGCATCATGACACGCTTTGCGATATCTCTTTCATATGTTTTGTCGGGAACATCCACCCTGTCGGACAGTTCGACAAGGCTCTGCGAATGTGCGAGTCTTGTTGTCGTTCTGACTATGACGGGAGTGTCATACTTCTCGCTTATATCAAACGCGAACTTTACAAAATCCTTTGCCTCCTGAGAATCCGAAGGTTCAAGGACGGGAACGTGAGCGGCTCTTGCTACCATTCTCGTATCCTGCTCATTCTGCGATGAATACATACCCGGATCGTCCGCCGCAACCATCACAAGTCCTCCGGAAACACCGATATACGACACGGTGAACAGAGGGTCTGCGGCAACATTCACACCGACGTGTTTCATTGAACACATTGCACGGACTCCGGCCATGGAAGCGCCTATCGCAACCTCCGTCGCAACCTTCTCGTTCGGAGACCATTCGCAGTACAGATCATCTTTGTACTGAACAAGGTTTTCACTGATCTCGGTGCTGGGCGTACCCGGATATGCGGCACTTACCTTTACCCCGGCTTCATATGCACCACGGGCTATAGCCTCATTTCCCAGCATCATGATTTTCTTATGATCACTCATGTTTACTTCCTTCCGATCATTTTTGATAAATATAACGTTGAGGCCAAAGTAAGTTTGACCTCAACTGATATGAACACTGTACTGTATTATAACACTTATGCCGGTTCACAAAAAGGATTATTATTCCTCAAGCGAATTCTTCTTCGATACGACAACCGTCTGTGTATAACATGAGAAGATCGCGTCTTTCGAACCGTCCGAAAGCTGCGGTGTGATGCGGCTTACGATCGGCACGATGACAAGCGAAACGATCATTGCCACGGCACCTGCCACGATCGGCGATGAGAAGAAATTGAAGAACATGTTGAGCACAGTGATACCCACGCCCGCAACAAAGCTTGACCATACCGCAAGTTTTGTCGTCTTCGGATCATAGAGCGCGTAAACGAAGGGCCCAAGGAATGCGCCTGCAAGAGCGCCCCAGGATATACCCATGAGTTGCGCGATGAACGTGGGCGGGTTGAGAGCTATCATAACCGATATGATGATGAATACGGCTATGAACACACGCATCGTCAATACCTGTTTCTTCTCGTCCATATCCTTGGCAAACAGATCCTTTATGAAGTCGAGTGTCAGCGTAGAACTTGAAGTAAGAACAAGCGATGAGAGTGTTGACATTGATGCAGACAGAACGAGCACGACCGTTACCCCGATAAGAATGTCGGGAAGGAATGAGAGCATGTGAGGCATGATCGCATCAAACATCATTCCGCCGTCTTCCTTGTGAAGCGAAGGATCATCGAAAAGTCTTGCGAAACTTCCGAGGAAATATGTTCCGCCCGCAACTACTATAGCGAATATCGTCGAGATGACCGTACCTGTCTTGACGCTGCGCTCATCCTTGATCGCATAGAATTTATGAACCATCTGGGGAAGTCCCCATGTTCCGAGTGATGTTAAGATCACGACTCCGACAAGTCCCGCCGGATCCGTTCCGAAGAAGGAAGCAAAAGCACCGGGCTGGCCCATCGTCTGAGGCACGTCGCTGGGAATCTGCGAGAGCGCCATTACCGCACTCATGAAACCTCCCTTGCCCGAAAGCACTGCCCATATAACAAGAACGATACCGAGAAGCATTATGAGTCCCTGAACAAAATCGTTCCATGCGGTCGCAACGTATCCGCCGACGATAACGTATACCGCCGTAAGAAGCGCCATAACCGTTATACACACTTCATAGGGAATGGAAAAAGCCATTGAGAACAGTCTTGACAGACCGTTATAGATCGATGCCGTATAAGGTATCAGGAATACGAATATGATCACGGACGATGCGATCTTAAGGGAATGACTCTCGAATCTCTTTGAGAAGAATTCCGGCATTGTTGCCGAATCTAAATGATTAGTCATGACCCTCGTTCTTCTTCCGAGGATGACCCACGCCATGAGCGATCCGATAACGGCGTTTCCGATACCGATCCACGTTGAAGCAAGGCCGTATTTCCATCCGAACTGACCCGCATAACCGACGAACACAACCGATGAGAAATAGGAGGTTCCGTATGCGAACGCGGTCAGCCATGGACCTACGTTACGTCCTCCGAGAACAAAACCGTTAACGTCTTTCGCACTCTTCTTTGATGCGAATCCGATGAAGATCATAACGGCAAAGAACAGAATGAGCAGTGTGATCTTAACAAACATGATGATTATCCCTTTCTTGTTTATTGCTTTGACGCGTTAAAGCGTAACGCACTAAAGGGATGATATATCATTTTCCGACTCTTGTCAAGAAATCTGCATCTTTGCTTCAAATTCTTCCTTCGGCATCGGCTTTGCAAAGTAATAACCCTGGATCATGTCGCATCCCTCCTCTGCGAGAAAATCAACCTGATCCTTTTCCTCGACACCTTCGGCGACCGTACGCATCGAAAGCTTCTTGGCAAGACTGATGGCCTCGGCCACCACTATACGGCCTCTTCCGTTACCGTCATCGTTTCTGAAGAAATCCGCATCGAGCTTTAACACATCAAGCGGCATTTCCTTGAGTGAGTTGAGGGAAGAATACCCCGATCCGAAGTCATCCATGGATACCGTAAATCCGTATTCCTTGAGCCTTCCTATAGTCGTTATCAGAGCATTCTTATCATCAAAGAAAGCACTCTCCGTAAGCTCTATCTCAATAAGTTCATGCGGTGTTCCGGCACTGTCGACTAAGTCTCTTATCTGCTCGGCAAGGTCTTCCTCAATGAAATGCGCTCTTGAAACATTGACCGAAACCGGTACGCATTTTTTACCTTCGTCAAGCCATCTCTTCTGATCACGCGCGACGTGTTCAAGCATGTAATGGTCTATCCTTGTTATGAACCCGTTCTTCTCAAACAGCGGGATGAACCTTCCGGGAGGTATCAGACCCGATGTCGGGCTGTTCCATCTGATCAGTGCCTCGGCGCCTCTCAGTTCGTTTGTTCTCGGATCATACTTCGGCTGATAGTAAACGAGGAATTCCTCATTGGCGAGCGCCTTCTCCTGGCTCTCGTTTATCATGTCTATCCACTTTTGCTCTTCGACCATCTTCTCGTCAAAGAATGCT
>JAEEJD010000144.1 GCA_016281675.1 Lachnospiraceae bacterium | reverse complement strand
TTCAGGTAAAATCACAAAGGTAAATGATTTGAAAGACATCAGGGAAAGACAATCCGGAAAAGAAAAAAAGAAGAAAGACAGACTGACGGTAACGATAATCGGAGTAGTGATCTATTCCGTGGTCCTTATCGGGGTTATGGTCGGATCATACATCGCGGTCAAAGCGATATTCAGGAATTACGACCGCAAGATGGCTATCACTGCGGATACCGACACTCAGGAACCCGAGACCGAGACTACACCGACACCCGAACCGGAGCCGGAGCCCGAACCTGAGGACGAGGCGATATCTCACGAAATGGCCGAGCAGGATATCGAGGATGCCAGAGAAGGAGTCGTTGATTATTCAAGGATACTGTTCAAGCCCGGAAAAAGAAACAAAAACCTCAAATGGAAAGACACGGTATTTTCCAGAATAGAAAACGTTAAGGATCCTGCGGAAGCGCTCGTTAACACGTTTAAATACAAACGCGTTACGGCAGATCTTCCCGACAACGATACATCGGATTACAAAGTGTATGTCAATCCCGAAAACGATGCCGTTGAAAAGATCACGGAAGTATTTGACAGCGGCGATATCCTTGAGGTGATCGATTATTATTACGATAACGGAAATATCAATTATGTGTCGGAATACAAGACATTTATAGATGCTCCCATCGATATTTCGTCAACAAAGATCGAATCAAGGTATTATTTCAGAAACGACAGCCTTGTCCGCTATATATACTGTAAGGACGGGGAGGCCACAGAGTATAATGTGGCGGATATTGATTCGTACAGCAAAGGAACCGTGGATCAGTATGATTATCTCGAATCCGACATGATCAACCGTGCGTATGTCGTATACAATATTGCGCCGGCACTTCGGGAGACGGAAACACTGTACGGATATGTTATGGATGAATTCTCCATGCCGATGGAAGATGCGAAGATCGTTGTAAAGTCCGAATCGGATGACAGGATAATAGCCGAGTCTTCAACCGACGGAGACGGGTATTATAAGGTTGTCATAGACTGTACCGATGATGAAACATTTTGCGTGACCGCAAGTAAGGATACTCTTAACGAAGTCGGGGTATACGGGATCACGGCGAAGTTCGGATCCGGAAAATATGCGGTTGAACCGATTTATATGGGGTATACAAACAACGGAACCCTTTATCCGTCCCAGTTTGTAGTCAGGGATGCGACTGACCCTAACGTTCCTTTGTCGGGTGCCGGGATCATGATCAGAAGGGGATTCAATAACCGCACCGGTGAGGTCATGCAGACGGGAGCGCTTGACGATAACGGAACGGGAACGGTGTCGCTGACTTCCGGAAGTTATACCGCCGAGATATCAAAGGGTGGATATGAAACGCTGTATCTGTCGGTGATCATAAGGATGGATCACCAGTTTGCGGTAGGATTCGCAATGCCGGATGTCGGGGAAGATACGTTCAAAACGGTTGTATCCTGGGAATCGGCGCCTCTCGATCTGTGTTCGAAAGCGATATCATCCAACAGGGCAAGGGTCATTACATCTCCCGTAGACAGTCTCGGACTCACAACAGCCGAGTGCATTACGATCGATAATGCCGGAACGGATGATTACAGATTCTATGTCACTGATTTCGGAAGCATTACATCGGCGGATGTCATGTCATACAACATGACCGGGTCGTGTGCATATGTCGATGTGTATAACTCCGACGGACTTCTGGGAAAATTCCATGTACCCGTTGCATCTGCGGGAGTTGTATGGGAAGCGTTTGAGATTCATAACAAAACACTGCTTCCGATCAACTCGTATTTCTATGCGGTTGATGACGATACTCTGTGGAAAACGAAGTAGAAATTTGATATAATCTCTATTACTTTGAAAACCTGGCAGACAAATATATTTTAAGAAAGGATCACGTCATGAACAATTTGGATTTAGCTAAAACAGCCAATGAAATCCGTAAAGGCATTGTTACGGCAGTTCATTCGGCCAAGGCCGGTCATCCCGGCGGATCATTGTCCTGTGCGGATCTGATGACATTTCTCTATTTTGAGGAAATGAACATAGATCCCAAAAACCCCAAAAAGGAAGACAGGGACAGGTTCGTTCTTTCAAAAGGACACTGTGCTCCCGCTCTTTATTCCGCTCTTGCTCACAGAGGATATTTCCCGGTTGAGGAGCTTACAACTCTTCGTAAGCTCGGTTCACACCTTCAGGGACATCCCTGCATGCAGCATACCCCCGGAGTAGACATGTCAAGCGGTTCGCTCGGTCAGGGAATATCCGTTGCAGCCGGAATGGCACTGTCCGCAAAGCTTTCAAATGATTCTTACAGAGTATATACACTTCTCGGTGACGGCGAGATTGCCGAAGGACAGGTTTGGGAAGCTGCAATGTTTGCCGGACATAAGAAACTTGATAATTTCGTTGTAATAGTCGATAACAACGGTCTTCAGATCGACGGTAAAGTCGAGGATGTATGTAATCCTTATCCGATAGACAAGAAGTTCGAAGCGTTTAACTTCCATGTGATCAATATCGACGCACATGATTTTGACCAGATCCGCGCAGCCTTTGCCGAAGCAAAGGCAACGAAGGGAATGCCGACGGCAATCATCATGAAGTCCGTCAAAGGAAAGGGTGTTTCATTCATGGAGAATCAGGCGGGATGGCACGGAAAGGCACCCAACGACGAACAGTATGAAATTGCCATGAAGGATCTCGAGAAAGTAGGTGAAGCATTATGTCAGAAGTAGAAAAGATCGCAACCAGAGCCAGTTACGGTAACGCACTCGTTGAACTGGGCAATGATCATGATGACCTTGTAGTATTAACGGCTGACCTTGCTGCAGCTACGATGACGGGTACATTTGCAAAGGCTCATCCCGACAAGCATATCAACTGCGGTATCGCTGAAGCCAATATGACTTGTATCGCTGCGGGACTTGCGGCAACAGGAAAAGTTCCTTTTGCAAGTTCGTTCGCAATGTTCTCGGCAGGAAGAGCATTTGAGCAGGTTCGTAATTCGATCGGATATCCTCATCTCAATGTTAAGATCGGTGCAACGCATGCCGGGGTATCGGTAGGAGAAGACGGCGCATCCCATCAGTGTAACGAGGATATCGCTCTTATGCGTACGATCCCCGGAATGGTGATAATCAATCCCGCGGATGATGTTGAAGCCAGAGCAGCGGTCAGAGCCGCTTATGAATACGTAGGTCCCGTTTATATGCGTTTCGGACGTGCAGCGGTTCCGGTGTTCAATGACGAGAAGACATATAAGTTTGAAATGGGCAAAGGTATAGTTCTCCGTGAAGGAGCCGATGTATCCATCATCGCGACAGGATCAACGGTTCCCGCTTCAATGGAAGCTGCAGAGATGCTCGCAAAGGACGGTATCGATGCCGAAGTCATAAATATCCATACGATCAAACCTCTTGATGAGGAACTGATCCTTAAGACGGCAAAGAAGACCGGAAAAGTCGTTACAGCCGAAGAGCATTCGGTTATCGGCGGTCTCGGAAGCGCTGTATGTGACGTTCTTTCCGAGAAGAATCCGACACCCGTGTTCAAGATCGGAATGCAAGACGTGTTCGGTGAAAGCGGATCAGCCGCTCAGCTTCTTCACAAGTATAAGCTTGATGCTGAAGGAATATACGAACAGGTTAAGCAGTTTGTTAAATGATAATGTAGTGTAGGGACACGTCCCGTATGAGCTTCGGCTCGTATGGGACGTATCCTTATTTGTGAGGGATGATATGAAAGAGCTTATCTTTCTCGAGCCTGTAGTCAAAAAATGCATATGGGGTAAAGAGTACTGGACCGTCAGTGCACATGAGAACGGAGACTGCCTTGTTAAAGGAGGAACCTTTGACGGCTTGCATCTGTCCGAAGTGTGGCGGGATCATAAAGAACTGTTCGGAGTGGATACGGGGGATGATTTTCCGTTTATCGTAAAAGTCATAGACGCAAGGGATCCTCTCAGCATCCAGGTACACCCGGATAATGACTACGCTTATGAGAACGATAACGGTGCGGCCGGCAAAACCGAGTGCTGGTATGTAATGGACTGCGACAGGGACGGATCGATAATCATCGGCCACAATGCTAAGACGAGAGAAGAAGCCTCGCAGATGATCGAAGAAGGCCGGTGGGATGATTTTCTCAGAGAGATCCCGGTTAAAAAAGGCGATTTCTTCCAGATAACTCCGGGAACGGTTCATGCCATCAAGCAGAACACGATGATAATGGAGATCCAGCAAAGCTCGGATGTAACGTACCGTCTGTATGATTACGGAAGGATCAGGAACGGCGTCCAGAGGGAGCTTCATGTTGAAAAGAGCCTTGATGTGATGAGGATCCCTCATACCGATGCAAGATGTTATACGAACGGTGTTAAGGGTAAGCTGGTTTCCTGCAGATATTATGATGTGGACAGATACGATATTTCGGGATCGCGCGATTTTGAGAAAAACGATTCTTTTATGATAATATCGGTCCTTAACGGTGAAGGCGGTATTGACGGAAGAAAGATCAATGCGGGAGAGTCGTTCATCGTATCGGGAGGATACGGAGACTTTACGATATTCGGAAGTCTGACGATCATGGTCACGACCATCCCGAAGCTGTACGGCGGACTCGAAGCCGGCGGTACCAAGATGGTATGTGCTCTCGGATATGCGGACGGCACTATAATCGATCAGAAATCTTTTCCGACAACAACACCCGATGAGTCGATACCGAAAGTCATAGATTACTTTAAAGACAAAGATATCAGTGCGCTGGGGATAGGATCGTTCGGACCCGTGGATGTTAATCCGGATTCGGAGACATACGGTACGATCCTCGATTCACCGAAACTTCCCTGGCAGCATTATCCGATCAAAAAGATTCTTGAGGAGGCACTTAAAGTGCCGATCAAAGTCGATTCGGACGTTAACGGATCGTGCCTCGGAGAGATGACGTTCGGATGTGCGCAGAGAATGGACAATGTCGGATATGTTACGATCGGTACCGGAATAGGTGCCGGAATGGCCGTAAACGGACAACTTGTTCATGGTATGGGGCATCCGGAATTCGGACATATACTTGTATCAAGACTTCCTGAGGATGATTACAAAGGCAGTTGTCCTTTCCACCCCAACTGTTTTGAGAGCCTGGCATCGGGACCCGCAATACAGGGGAGATGGGGAAAACCTGCGGCGGATCTGTCGGACAGACCGGAAGTATGGGAGATGGAGGCCGATTATATCGCTCAGGGACTGATGGCAATGGTGCTTACGATCTCACCGCGTAAGATAATACTCGGCGGAGGAGTCATGCATCAGGAACAGCTTTTCCCTCTGATAAGGAAGAAACTGTGCGAAAAACTTGCGGGCTACATACATGCGTCGGAACTTGACGATATAGATGATTACATCGTTCCCGCATCATTAAATGACAATCAGGGCATAATGGGAGCGATACAGCTGGGTGTGCTGGCGAGTATAGAATAAGAGAGTACTTCCTTTAAGTATATGGCAGAAATCAACGAAACCTTAAAAGATAAATACGAAGCCGCTCAAAATGATTTTGAGAAGAAGATACGCCGGCACAGAAGAGCCATCCTGTACCGTATAGTTATCGGACTTGCCATTGTTGTCGCGGTCATAGCAAGCGCTTACTATAACTATCAGAAGATGGTGTATACCGATTATGATGTCTTAAAGAAGATATCATACCCGGAAGCTTCAAACGCACGGTATCTCAAATTTGAGGGGAACATACTAAGATACAGCCAGGACGGAGCATCCGCATTTAACATAGCAAACGACATGATCTGGAATGAGACGTTTGAGATGCAGAACCCGATCGTGGATGTTTGTAAGGATTATATCGCCATAGGCGATTACATGGGAACGACGATCTACGTATATAACAGTTCGGGACTTCAGGGTACGATCGATACGTCGACACCGTTAAAGAGATTCTGTGTTTCGGGAAACGGAAACGTCGCGGTAGTACTTGAAGATAACGAAGTCACGTGGGTTAAACTGTATGATGTCAACGGAACGAACATCGCAAGCGACAGAACGACCATGTCGAAGAGCGGATATCCCGTATGTATAGATATTTCGGAGGACGGGATACTTCTTGCCGTTTCTTATCTGTTTGTCGACAGCGGAATACTGTCAACGTCAGTCGCATATTACAATTTCGGTGCCGTAGGTCAGAACGAGGTCGACAATCTGGTGAGCGGATACAATTATTCCGGAACCGTTGTTCCGCAGGTCTGTTTCATCAACCCGAACACGAGTTATGTACTCGGCGACAACAGTTTCTCCATATTTAAAGGATCCGAGAAACCCGAGAAGGTGTTTGAAAAGGATATAGAAAATGAAGTACTGAGCGTTTTCAACAACGAGGATATGATCGTTCTCGTATACGAAGATGCCGAGGGAGAGAACAAGTTTCTTGCGGAAGTATATAACGATAAAGGAGATCTCGTAACAACACAGGGATTTGACATCGATTACAGCAACATATCGTTATATAAAGACATTATGGTCATATATAACAGTGAAGACTGTCAGATATACAACACATCGGGACTCAAGAAGTTTGACGGAAAGATGAGAGAATCGACGATCTTCATCACCCCCGAGGAATCACGTTCCAGATTCCTGGTTGTTTATCCCGACGGAATGGAGGAGATCAAACTTAAGTAGCATGAGAGATTATGTTTTACTGATCATAGTCCTTGCGGTTCTTGTAATCGGTGCGGTAAAAGGATACAGAAAAGGATTTCTGCGTTTGGCGGTCTGGTTTGCCGGACTTATCGCGGTACTGTTCATAGTAACTAAGATATCCCCGTATGTAAGTGATTTTCTTATAAAGAACACTTCGCTTTATGAAAATGTCAGGCAGAGGATAATCACAGCTTACGAAGAAAAGAATGCCGAGGATATTCCCGAAGATACTCTTCGCGGAGATGAAAATGAGAACAGAGTGATCGATTCTTTCGGATTTCCGGACCTGATCGCGGATTCCATCAGATCCAACAACACCGGGGAGATATATGACAGACTGGCCGTGACGTTGTTTAAAGATTTTGTCTCGGGTTATCTGTCGTCTTTGTCCATAAAAGCGGGAACATTCGTGGGACTGTTTATCATACTGGCGATAATCCAAGGAGTTTTGTTCCTTGCGATAAAGATACTTGAGAAAATCCCTGTTCTGCGAACGTTTAACAGACTTCTCGGGATGGCGACGGGTATAACACTTGCTCTGGTATTTGTCTGGATATTCTTCATTGCGGTTATGATGTTCTTCGGAAGGACGTTCGGCACATGGGTATTCGCCCAGGTCAGAGCAAGCAGATTCCTTACATACCTGTTTAACAACAATATTCTTTTCGAACTCGTAAAATAATCCACATAACATACAAAATCCTACACTGGAAAATATTATATTCTCAGAGTAGGATTTTTTATTTTAATGAAAAAGGGATTGTAATAAAGTGAGTTCATCCGAGTGAATTTCCTGGCAGTCAGGAAATCCCAAAAATTTTAAGGAGGATGAATATGAAAAAGAAAGTTTTAGCAGCTATTATGGCAGTAGCAATGACAGCTCTGACAGCTTGTGGCGCAGCAGCAGCTCCCGCAGCAGCAGGATCAGCTGACGCAGGCTCAGATGCAGCAGCAGCAGCTCCCGCAGCAGGCGGCGGCAAGAAGGTTGCAGTTGCAATGCCCACACAGTCTTCGGAAAGATGGATGCATGACGGTGCAAACATGAAGGCTCAGCTTGAGGAACTCGGTTATACCGTAGATCTTCAGTACGCAGAGGATGACGTTCAGGCTCAGGTTTCTCAGATCGAGAACATGATCGCAGCAGGCGCTAACTGCCTCGTCATCGCAGCTATCGACTCAGACGCACTTGTAAACGTTCAGGCACAGGCTAAGGCAGCAGGCATCCCCGTTATCGCTTA
>JAEEJD010000143.1 GCA_016281675.1 Lachnospiraceae bacterium | reverse complement strand
GATATATGGATAGATATTCTCGGACAGTTCCAGTTGTATCCCAATTTCGTAACGGGTCCGAATGCATTCAGGCAGCTGATAGAGAACAGAAAATACACTCATATCTTTATTGATGATGTTTTCTATCCGATGCTCAAAGATACGATCAGGACAGCACAGATAAGTGATGAGATATATGTGCTGACTGAGCCGGGAAGTATATACAGCGATTTTGACGATTGCAAGATCCTTCGTAAGCCGATGACCTGTATAGGCGTCGCGAATGCGCTCAACAATACATGGGATGCGTCCAACTATAAAGTCTCGCAGAAGAGAGAAGCCGTTGTTTATCCTGAAGGAAAAGTGATAATCGTTGATGATTCTATCGTTAACTTAAGGGTACTCGAGGGAATGCTCCAGACGTTTGAGGTCGCGACAACACTGTGTAAGAGCGGCGCCGAGGCTCTTGACGTACTTGAAAGAGATGAATTCGATCTTATCATACTCGATCAGAGAATGCCGGAGATGGACGGTATCGAGCTTCTGCATCTGATAAGGAGAATGGATAATGCCAATGCAATGGTGCCGATACTGTGCGCCACGGCCGATTTCGGTCCCGAAGTATCCAGAGTTCTTCTTAACGAAGGCTTCCAGGATTATCTTGCAAAGCCGGTAAGAAGGTTCTACCTTGAGAGAATGCTAAGAAAATACATGCCGGCAGAACTTGCCGTTAATATCATGATAGAAGACGAACCCGAAGCCGAAGCGTCCGTAGCCAAAGAAGTACCCACATCAGACACGGTGGATCCCGAAATCGTTGATTTTGAGACGGGACTTGCAAACCTGGGAGGAAATATCGATGCCTTCGCGTCGGTAGTAAACGCATACTACAAAGAAGGTCTTTTGAAGACAGAGCTTGTAATGAAGCTTCTTACGGAACGGGATATTAACAATTATGTCATAGAAGTACACGGCCTCAAATCGAGCAGTGCCGCGATAGGTGCGCTCGGGATCAGCACCCTTTTTAAAGAACTCGAATTCGCAGGGAAAGCATCAAATCTTGAATTCATCGACAGCCGTACCGAAAATGTCATCGAACGGTTCAAAAATGTCCTTGTTGCGGTCAAATCATATCTTGTTGAAAACGGCCTGTTTGAAGGCGAAAGCACCGCTTCGGAACCCGAGGGAGAGCAGGTTGTCTTTGATGATGGTATAATAGATGAGCTTATAGAATCTCTTTCGAAGTTTAATATCAAGGAGACGGAAGACCGGGTAGCAGAGTGTGTTAACACCAATTACGGACCCGAGATCAACAAACTGTTCCGTGATGTCAAGAACTGTCTCGATGTATTCGATTATCATAAAGCAAAGGAACTGTTGACGGAACATAAAAAGGAGGAGAAATGAATCCGGTATACGAAAAACTCAACAACTGTTACGAGAGCATAAGAAAGAAAACGTCATTTGAGCCGCTTGTCGCGCTTGTACTCGGCTCGGGACTCGGAAAGTTTGCCGAAGAGATAGAGGTGACGGATAAAGTCCCCTACAGCGACATAGAAGGCTTCCCGACATCTACCGTTCCCGGACATGCGGGACAGTTTGTGTTCGGTTATATAGAAAAAGTACCGGTCGTCTGCATGCAGGGAAGAGTACATTACTATGAGGGTTATCCGATAACCGATGTTGTGCTTCCGGCAAGGCTTATGGCAATGATGGGAGCAAAATATCTGTTCCTTACAAACGCTTCGGGCGGTATCAACCGTGATTTCAAGGCCGGAGACTTCATGATGCTCACCGATCATGTGTCGCTGTTTGCACCCAATCCTCTTATCGGCCCCAACATCGATGAGATCGGAACGAGATTCCCGGATATGTCTTCAGTATACGATCCTATCCTTCAGGATATCATTATGTCGGTTGCGGACGACTTCGAGATCAATATGCAAAAGGGAGTCTACGCTCAGGTGACCGGACCTTCTTTTGAAAGCCCCGCGGAAATAAAAATGCTTTCCAAGCTCGGTGTTGATGCGGTGGGAATGAGCACGGTCGTTGAGGCTATAGCCGCAAATCATATGGGAATGAAGATATGCGCGATCAGCTGTGTCTGCAATCTTGCCGCGGGAATATGCGAAACCCCGCTGACTCATGACGAGGTTCAGGAGGCCGCTGCCAAAGCTGCACCTTTGTTTAAACAGATTCTTCGTGAATCCATTATAAGAATCGGAGCATTATGATCTTTCGCAGCAATACTATAAACAGAATCATAGCGTCACTTATGGCGGTTGCCGTTGCCGTCACGCTTGCCGGGTGCGGCAGTGATGAACAAAGCGAGTCCGATAAGCCTGTTGATGTCGTTCTTGTTACCGATTACGGTACGATAGACGACAATTCGTATAATCAGGGCGCATGGGACGGCATAAAGCAGTATGCCGAGGAAGCAGGTCTGGCTTATGAGTATTATCAGCCGGAAGACAACGACAATGACAGTATCATGGCGCAGTTCAAGAGAGGCGTCAAAAACGGTGCAAAACTGTTCGTCTGTCCCGGAACCATGCTTGAAGTGCCGGTATACAATGCGATGAAGAAGTATGATGACGTAAGCTTCATACTTGTTGACGGAGCGCCTCACAACGAAGACAATACAGAAACACTTATTGCGGATAACGTATCGGTTATAAGGTTTGCCGAGGAACAGGCCGGATTCCTTGCCGGGTATGCTGCGGTAAGAGACGGGTATAAAGGCCTCGGATTTGCAGGAGGGATGCCGATAGACCCCGTTATAAGGTTCGGATACGGATTTGTTCAGGGGGCGGATTACGCTGCCATAGAGATGGGGGTAAACGTACACATCAGATATACGTATACGAACACGTTCAGCGAAGATACAAAGATAGAAGACCTTGCAAGTGCATGGTATGACGATGATACCGAGATAATATTCGCATGCGGCGGATCCATTGGCAAATCGGTCATCCGCGCTGCCGAAAATCACGAAGGCAAGGTTATCGGTGTTGACGTTGATGAGTCTTCCGAGTCGGAGACCGTTGTTACTTCGGCGATGAAGGATATCAAAACCGCTGTTTACGATGATGTCAAATCGTTTTTCGAGGGTTCCTTTGCCGGTGGAACCGAGACGTACAAGACCGCTGCAACGGGCGGAGTTTGTCTTCCGATGGAGACTTCCAGATTCGAGAAGTTTGATAACTCAAATTATGAAGCGGTATATTCACATCTCGTGGACGGCATGATCGTTCCTTACAAAGAGACAAACATAGCCACATGTGAGGAACTGAGTCTTGTCAACACGGAAGTAACATATATTGAATTCTGACGAGAGGAAGTTTATGGATAACGTACAACTCATCAAAAAAGCTATGGATGAGAGGAAGAATTCGTATTCCCCCTATTCTCATTACAGGGTCGGAGCGGCTCTTCTGTGCACGGACGGAAGCGTTGTTTGCGGCTGTAATGTTGAAAATGCGTCATACGGGGCAACGGTATGTGCCGAGAGAAGCGCGGTTTTTGCCGCCGTATCTTCCGGGAAAAGTGATTTTCGCGCGATAGCGATCGTTGGCGGAGATGAATCGGAAACGGATGTAATGAGCGATTACGCATATCCTTGCGGAATATGTCGTCAGGTACTTCGCGAGTTTACGGATCCGACCGCCTTTACAGTAATAGTAGCAAGAAGTGTTTCCGAATATAAGGAGTATAAGCTTTCCGAACTGCTTCCCGAAAGCTTCGGACCGGAACACGTTACAAAGGAGGAATAGTATGAATACAAGACTATACAACGCACGCATTCTGACGATGGAAGAAGGGTGTGAACTGTTCGAAGGTGAGATATGGATCGAAAACGGTAAGATATCTTATGTCGGAGAAGGCGTTTTTGAAGATAAGATCAGGGAAAAAGGCATAACATTTGATGTTGTAAGAGACTGCAAAGGCAATGTGCTGATGCCCGGTTTCAAGGACGCCCATACTCATTCGGCGATGACCGGAATGAGATCGTATGCCGATGACATGCCGCTGTGGGATTGGCTGTCGACAAAGATATTCCCGCTTGAGGCAAAGCTTACGGCGGAGGACATGTATGAATTCACGAGGCTTGCGGTCCTTGAATATCTTACGAGCGGAATAACGGCCGCATTCGATATGTATATGAATCCCGAAGAATGTGCCAGAGCATGTACTGAAATGGGGATCAGGTATGTCGGATGCTGTGACATAAACAAGTTCGGACCGTCACTTGAGGAAGTCGAGAGACGTTTTAGGGTTCTTAACAAAAATGACGGTTATACAAGCTATATCATCGGATTTCACGCCGAATATACATGTACAAGGGAACTTCTCGAGTCGCTGAGCGAGATTGCGGCAAAGTATTCTTCGCCTGTTTTCACACATAACTCCGAAACGAGAAAAGAAGTGGATGAATGTATCGAACGCCACGGCATGACACCTACCGCATTGTTTGAGAGTCT
The DNA here is from genome assembly GCA_016281675.1 of Lachnospiraceae bacterium. The sequence continues at coordinate 4,196 of JAEEJD010000143.1, read as the reverse complement.
TGATATGTTCAAAAACGGCGGAGGCGGATATCACTGCGTATATCTTACTGATGAAGATATCGAGATATTCAAAAAGCACGATCTTACCGTTGTGACAAATCCCGGGTCGAACACCAAACTTGCAAGCGGTATCGCTCCCATATCAAAGTATCTTGATAACGGAATAAGGGTTGCGATCGGTACGGACGGACCTTCCTCAAACAACTGTCTTGATATGTTCAGAGAAATGTTCCTTGTTACGGGGCTTGCAAAGCTTCATGATATGAATGCCGCAGCCGTTGTGCCGAAAGAGGTACTCAAAATGGCTACGGTAAACGGTGCGAAATGTATGGGACTTGATGACTGCGATACGCTTTCGGAAGGAAAGCAGGCTGATATTATTATGATCGATCTTGATCAGCCGAATATGCAGCCGCTCAACAACATTGTCGACAACATCGTTTATTCGGGAAGCAAGACCAATATAAAGATGACAATGGTCGGCGGAAAGATACTGTATGAAGACGGAAAGTTCAATGTCGGAGTATCATCCGAAGAGATCTACGATAAAGCCAATGAACTGATGGCCAAGTATAAGGACTGACGAATGGGAAACGTGATTTTCTGGATATGTTTCCTGCTTCTTATTGCGGCTCTTGTCGTATCGGGAATACATCAGTCCCGCTCCGTAAAAGCTTCCCGCATCAAAAAGCTGGCAGACGACTACGATAGCGATACGGATTCCTGTTATTCGGACTGTGCATTTCGCAATGACTCGGCAATGCTGAGATATCTTTGTGACCGGTATCCCGATGACAGCGTTCTTGATGAGATAACAATCTCGGATCTGTTGCTTTCTCAATTGTATTCAAGGATGAACCGCTGTGTATCTGGCGCGGGAGAAGAGTATCTTAACTGCAGATTCCGCATGATGCATTCGTCATCGGATGAAGCCGACAGGATCAGGGATGAGATCGAACAATACATAAGCGATCCCCAAGGAGCACATAAAGCACGTGTTATTCTTGATAAGTGTCCGAAAAATCCCGATGATGACGGATTCATGCTCATAAGCGATCTTGCCGGTGCCGACAAAAGCGGTGTTTTGGCGGATATCTTACCTGTTGCGGCATTACTTGTTTCCGTATGTATCATGCCGTTTTTTATGAGAGTCGGAACCGTCGCTGCGATCATTTCTCTATGTGTATGCATAGGGACATATTTTTCCGGCAGGAGCAGAATGGAAGATGACCTGAAAGGTCTTGCGTTATGCCTTAAGTATCTTCGATGCGCGAAACTGCTTGCGGATTCGCAGTATTCCCGTTTTGAAACCTACAGAGGGATTTTCGGCCTTGCAAAGGCCGCTTTTCTGATACCTTACAAGGACGGCACGACTTCCAATCCGCTGTCGATACTGTTTGACTATGTAAGGATGATCACCCATATCGATCTTATCGCTTATAAGATAAGGATTGCGAAAATAACTGAAAAGATCGATGAGATCAGAAATCTTTATATAGATATAGGCCGTCTTGATGCCGTTATTGCGACTGCATCCTATATTTCCCAAAAGGATCATTGCAAGGTAACGATCGCGGATGATGACAGACTGAACGCAAAGGGACTGTATCATCCTCTTGTAAACGATGCGGTCAAAAACGATATCAATACAACGGGGGGAATGCTTCTTACGGGATCAAATGCATCCGGTAAATCGACTTTCTTAAAAGCGATAGGCATAAGCACTCTGTTCGCTCAAAGCTTTGGTATTGCATTTGCCGATTCGTATGAGACAAAAAGATACGAGCTGTTTACTTCGATGGCTCTTTCGGATGATCTTCTTGCCGGAGAAAGCTATTATGTTGTTGAAGCAAGATCGATCAAGAGAATATGTGATGCCGCTTCTTCCGGCGGCTGCCTCTGCATAATAGATGAAGTTCTTCGCGGAACAAACACGGTCGAACGTATAGCTGCAAGCTGCGCCATTTTAAGATTCCTTTGCAGACCCAATGTACTGATGTTTGCCGCAACACATGATCTTGAACTTCCGAAGATGCTCTCCGACGATGTTGAAGCATACTATTTTACGGAGGAGATCATCGATAACGAAGTTGTATTTCCTTATGTGCTTCACAAAGGAACAACGGACAGGACAAATGCCATAAGACTTCTGTCGGCCCTCGGGTTCGATCAGAGTGTTACGGATACATCCAACAGGCTTGCAGAGGAATACAGAAAGAGCGGAAAATGGGAAATGACAAGCTGAAAGTCACCATATATACCGACGGAAGCGCAAGGGGAAACCCCGACGGCCCCGGCGGATACGGAGTCATTCTTCACTATGTTGACGGCAAGGGAATACTTCATGAGAGTACGAGAAGCGCCGGCTATAAGAAGACGACAAACAACCGCATGGAGCTGATGGGAGTAATAGCCGGACTGGAGAGTCTGAACCGTCCTTGCAGTGTCGAGATAGTATCCGACAGCAAGTATGTGACGGAGGCTTTCAATCAGAAGTGGATTGACAACTGGATAAAAAACGGCTGGAGGAAGGCTGACAAAAAGCCGGTACTCAATGTAGATCTGTGGAAAAGGCTTCTTGATGCGGCAAAACCGCACGATCTTAAGTTTACATGGGTAAAAGGTCATGCCGAGCATCCTGAAAACGAAAGATGTGATAAAATGGCCGTTGAAGCGGCACTTTCGGATGAACTGCTGGACGATACGCCCGGATGATGATATATTTTGTGTTCGGAAAGAAAATTACGGAGGGATCATAATGATCGGATTTGTTAACACGTTCCTGTCTTATTTAATTCTTGTGGTTATCAGTATGGTGGTCATAGTTGCAGCCGTACTGTGCGGAAAGAAGCTCCGCGAGGCAAAGGATGCCAAAGAGGCTTTAAAAGCCGAAGACGATAAAACGGATAAGGAGAGCTGATGGATCTTAAATATGTCAGTACAAGAGGAGACAAAGAGAAGCTGACGGCTTCTCTTGCAATAATACGCGGTATCGCAAAAGACGGAGGATTGTACGTACCCGAGCATATGCCGGAGGCTGATTTTGCGATAGAAGATCTGTGCGGTCTGGAATACAGGGAAATCGCATACCGTATCATGAGACTGTTCCTTACGGATTTTACCGAAAAGGAGCTTAAAGACTGCATAAATGCGGCATACGACGATAAGTTCGATACCAAAGACATAGCGCCGATCCGAGAAGCTTCGGGGGCTTATTTTTTGGAGCTATTCCACGGCGCTACGATCGCCTTCAAGGATATGGCTCTTTCCATCCTTCCGCATCTTATGACTGTGTCGGCTGCCAAGAACAACGTAAAAGGTGACATAGTCATTCTTACAGCAACGAGCGGAGATACCGGAAAAGCAGCACTTGCCGGATTTGCCGATGTTAAAGGTACAAAGATAATCGTATTTTATCCTAAGGACGGAGTCAGTCCGATCCAGAAGAAGCAGATGGTCACGCAGAAGGGTGACAATACATTTGTTGTCGGCATAGACGGAAACTTTGACGATGCGCAGACAGGTGTCAAGAAACTCTTCGCTGATCCTGAACTTGCAAAATGGATGGACGAGCGCGGATGCAGGCTGTCGTCAGCCAATTCTATAAATATAGGTCGCCTTATCCCGCAGCTTGTATACTACGTTTATTCGTATACAAAGCTCGTTGAAAAGGGTGTCATAAAAACGGGGGATCCGATAAATATTACCGTTCCCACCGGTAATTTCGGGAATATACTGGCTGCATATTACGCTTCGCTTTTGGGACTTCCCGTAGGTAAACTGATATGTGCTTCAAACGAGAACAAGGTTCTTTATGATTTCTTCGGCACGGGAACGTATGACAGAAACAGAGAATTCAAACTTACTTCATCCCCTTCGATGGATATTCTCATTTCCAGTAATCTTGAACGTCTGATATATCGGATTTGTGATAATGATGCATCCAAGTGCGCCGATCTTATGAAGAAGCTTGGATCTTCGGGGGCCTATGATATCAGCCCCGAAATGAAAGAGCGTCTCGAAAAGTTCTACGGCGGATTTGCCGATGAGGAAGAGACGAAGAGAACGATAAAACAAGTATTTGATAACGATGGTTATCTTATCGATACGCATACTGCGGTTGCGGCAAGCGTATACTTCGCATACAGGGATAAGACAGGAGATACAACGCCTACCGTTATTGCGTCAACGGCAAG
>JAEEJD010000142.1 GCA_016281675.1 Lachnospiraceae bacterium | reverse complement strand
GAGCCGGATGAAGATTATGTGGTTCCTCAGGAGATCATAGATGCGATAAACGAAGCGATAGCCGAAGCCCAGGGGGCAGCGGAAGGCGAGGAGAGTGCCGCAACGGAGACAGAGGCGGAGGAGAGCACAAAACAGGAAACCGAGGCTCCCGAAAAAAAAGAAGCTCCCGAAGCAAAAGAAGCTCCGGAAACATCCGAAACAACTACGGATTCGTTTACCGTTGAGATAGGCAAGCTTATCAAGGGTGACGGAAAAGTAATGCTTCCCGCATACCTGATCAAGTATTTCAACTGATAGGGTATTCTGTTTTATAATTTGAGATTTTACTTGCTTTTTTGTTCCGATTAATATAATATGGTCAAGTACGGCTCGTTGGTCAAGCGGTTAAGACGCCGCCCTCTCACGGCGGAAACAGGGGTTCGATTCCCCTACGAGCTGCTATAACCATATGCCATGAACAAAAGAGCCTCAGGTATTGCGAAGCAAAACTTGGGGTTATTTTTTATAACAGGGTAACGGACAATGCTTAAACTTGAAGATGTCAGGCTTGATCTGCCTGACAAAGAAAACCTGATAAACGGTGTCACGCTTTCCATAAGTCCCGGGAAACTTACGGTTATAACGGGTCCAAACGGCGGAGGCAAGACCAGTCTCGCAAAGCTCATCGCGGGACTGTTTATCCCCAGTTCGGGAAAGATATTCCTGGATGATGAGGACATAACCCGGATGTCGATAACCGACAGGGCAAAACACGGCATAGCGTATGCGTTCCAGCAGCCCGTAAGCTTTAAGGGGATAACGGTACGCACACTGATGGAAACCGCAGCGGGATCCGAAATGCCGGAGATGAAGATGTGCCGCATTCTCGAGAAAGTCGGCCTGTGCGCGAGAGATTATATGGAGCGAGAGATGGACTCCGGCCTTTCCGGCGGGGAGATGAAAAGGATCGAGATAGCCACGGTGCTGTCAAGGGATGCGAGATACGTCATATTCGATGAGCCCGAGGCAGGAATAGACCTGTGGAGTTTCACGAGTCTTATCGATGCTTTCAAAAAGCTCAAAGAGGAAGAAGACAGAGCTCTTCTTATCATATCCCATCAGGAGAGGATACTTGATATCGCGGATGAGATAGTCGTGATAAGAGACGGTGTAGTCACCGAGAGCGGAAGCCGTGACGAGATATTCCCGAAGCTTCTTTCGGGAAAGGACAAAGCATACTGCCCCAAGGGCAATGAGATGTTCTAGATATGGATAAGATAACCGAAGAGATATTAAAAGAGATAACCGACTGGGATAAGGTATTTGACGGGGCATATTCGCTTCGCGAAAACGGCGAGTGCATAAGCTTTCAGAACAGTGACCATATCCGTATAGTCAGAAAAGAAGACAAGAGCGGGATCGACATTTACATTTCCGACAAGGCAAAAGGCGAGACCGTTTATATTCCCGCATGCGTTACAAAGAGTGCCGTAAAAGATCTGGTATACAATGATTTTCACATTCAGAGCGGTGCCGATGTGACGATAGTCGCAGGCTGCGGCGTCCACACCGATTCCGAGGAAGGTTCGAATCACAACGGTATCCACCGGTTTTTCCTTGAAGATAATTCGCGTGTCGTTTACAAAGAGAAGCACATCGGCATAGGAGAAGGTACCGGTGCGCGCGTTATAGATCCCGTAACCTATGCGGAACTTGCGGAAGGCGCCATTCTCGAAATGGAGACGATTCAGCTTCGCGGCGTCGATAATACGACAAGACAGACACGGGCTAAGCTTTCAAAGGATGCGAAGCTCATAATACACGAGAGTATAATGACCGACGGGAACGAGACAGCGAAGACCGATTTCGAGGTCGATCTTGACGGTGAGGATTCCAGCGTCGATCTTGTATCGAGAAGTGTCGCAAAAGGTGATTCCGTGCAGGAATACAGATCCGTCATTAACGGAAACGTCAGATGCGCGGGACATTCGGAGTGTGATGCGATCCTTGCCGATAACGGCAAAGTAAACGCAATGCCGGCTCTTTCGGCATCGTCCGTCGATGCCAATCTCATTCACGAGGCAGCGATAGGAAAGATCGCCGGAGAGCAGATAATAAAGCTCATGACACTCGGTCTGACCGAGGAAGAAGCGGAAGAGAAGATAATCGCAGGATTTTTGGGAGTGTAACGTAAGTGGCAGAGACCAAGATGACTGAACTGATACTGGACGACGGCGCTTTTGAAGCGCTGCAGGAGAATCAAAGTCCTGAACAGCTGTATCAGGAGCTCATTTCGCGCGTCAAAAAATACCACCCTTCCGATGATATCTCACTTATCGAAAAGGCCTATACACTGGCCTATATGGCTCACAAGAACCAGCTCAGAAAATCCGGTGAGCCCTATATCATCCATCCCCTTTCGGTAGCTATAATACTTGCGGAACTGCAGCTCGACAAAGAGACGATCGTGTCGGGCATACTTCATGACGTCGTTGAGGATACGGTCATAACCGACGAGGAACTTCGGGACCAGTTCGGCAATTACGTTGCGCTTATAGTCGACGGTGTCACAAAGCTCGAGAAGATCAAATACAACGACGACAAGCTTGAATATCAGGCGGAGAACCTTCGTAAGATGTTTCTTGCGATGGCCAAGGATATTAGAGTCATCATGGTAAAACTGGCCGACAGGCTTCACAACATGAGAACCCTTCAGTATCAGCCGCCACAGCGACAGATCGAGATCGCAAGAGAGACGATGGATATATATGCGCCTTTGGCACAGCGTCTCGGAATATCGAAGATGAAAGTCGAACTTGACGATCTGTCTCTTAAATACCTTGAACCGGAAGTTTATTACGATCTTGTCGATAAGATCAAGATCAGAAAATCGGAACGCGAGAAATACGTTTCCGAGATAGTGGATGAAGTTTCAAAACATATCACAAATGCCGGCATCGAGGCCACTTTTGACGGCCGCGTCAAGCATTTCATGTCCATTTACCGCAAAATGCTCAATCAGGACAAAACTCTCGATCAGATATACGATCTGTTTGCGGTCAGGATCATCGTTAATACGATCCCGGACTGTTATGCCGCGCTCGGTGTCATACATGAGATGTATAAGCCCATTCCTGGGCGCTTTAAAGACTATATCGCAATGCCCAAGCCCAACATGTACCAGAGCCTTCATACGACTCTTATCGGGCCTACGGGACGTCCGTTTGAGATACAGATAAGAACCTACGAGATGCACAAAACCGCCGAGTACGGTATCGCTGCACACTGGAAGTACAAGGAAAGTTCCGACGGCAGGAAGATCGAAGAATCCGAGGCCGAGAAGATGAGCTGGCTGCGACAGATCCTTGACTGGCAGGTCAATCTGTCCGATAACAAAGAGTTCCTAAATACTTTAAAATCAGACCTTGAGCTATACTCCGACACCGTATACTGTTTCACGCCGACGGGAGATGTCAAGACACTTCCGGCAGGGTCGAATCCGATAGATTTCGCTTACGCCATTCATTCCGCGGTGGGCAACAAGATGATCGGCGCCCGCGTCAACGGCCAGCTTGCCACGATCAACTACAAGATCCAGAACGGTGATCGAATAGAGATCATCACGAGCCAGAACTCAAGAGGCCCCAGCCGTGACTGGCTCAATATCGTCAAATCCAATCAGGCCAAGACCAAGATAAATCAGTGGTTCAAAAACGAACTCAAGGAAGACAACATACAGAAGGGCAAAGAGATGCTGCTCGCATTCTGTAAAGCGAACGGTGTCGATCCTTCGATCATCATGGTTCCCCAGTATATGAATGCCATACAGCAGAAGTACGGCTTCAGGGACTGGGATGCTGTAAGGGCGGCGGTAGGCCACGGTGGACTTCGCGAAGGTCAGATCGTCAACCGCATGAAGGAGATGTACGACAGAGATCATCCCCATATCATGTCGGATGAGGAGATCATAGAGGATGTCAGGGAAGCGGCAAGCCACAGAAAGCTTACAGTAAAGCGCAACGGCGGTGTTGCCGTTCAGGGCACCGAGGACCTTGCGGTGAGATTTTCCAAATGCTGCAGTCCGATACCGGGCGACGAGATAGTAGGCTACGTCACGAGAGGAAGAGGCGTATCGATACACAGGACCGACTGCGTCAACGTCATCTCCATGCCTGAGGATGAGAGAGCAAGGCTCATTGAGGCAGTGTGGGACCGTGACGAAGGCGAGACGGAGAATGAGAAGTACGAGACCGGAATACGCATATTCGCAGAGGACAGACAGGGTCTTCTCCTTGATCTGACAAGATTTTTGAGCGATAAAGGTGTCAGCATACTCAACATGAACGTCAGGACAAGCAAGCAGGGCACCGCAACGATAGAACTTTCCTTCTCGACATCGGGCAAGGAAGAACTTAAGGAAGTTATCGAGAAGATCCGCGGAATAAGCGGAATAATGGATATAGAAAGGACGGCAGGCTGATGGGTGAGATCAAAGTCGGAAGGATGGTACTCGGAATGGTCGAGACCAACTGTTATTTCGTTTACGATGCAGACACAAAGGATGCCGTTGTCATAGATCCGGCCAAGAACGGACTCTACGAGAAACTCTCATCAAACGGCTTGAATGTCCGTGCCATACTTCTGACTCACGGACATTTCGATCATATAATGGGTGTACATGAACTTACCAAACTTTCGGGCGCAAAGGTATATGCGCTTGCGGAGGAAGCGGCTCTTTGCGGCGATGCGGATCTTAACGCATCCAATCAGATCCGCCGCCCGTATACGGTCGATGTTGACGTTTCGCTTTCCGACGGGCAGGAGCTTAATATAGCCGGAATAGGATTCAAGGTTTATGCGACTCCCGGCCATACGCAGGGCAGCTGCTGTTTTTATGTCGAAAGTATGAAGTGGCTCTTTACGGGAGACACTCTGTTTTGCGGCTCCATCGGAAGGTGTGATCTTCCGACGGGTAGCGAAAGCAGGATAATGGAAAGCGTTCATATGCTCATCGATACGTTCGATGAGGATGTCAAAGTATATCCCGGTCACGGCGAATCATCCACCATCGGCAGCGAAAAGGCGTATAACCCCTTTTGTGCCTAAGGCTATGGGGGTACTGGGCCGTTTTTCGAGATTCCCGAAGGATACTTAAATATGCAGGCAATACTTAACAGCCCCGGCTATTCCTATGATGTTCATTCGCTCATAAAAGCATTTTATCCCGAAGAGAACGTGGGTATCGTCACGGATGCCAGGGAATTCGGCAGTACGGACGGCATGAGCGTATATGTTTCGTCGGGCGATATTAAGGACGGTGCGACCGTATCCGGTATCATTCGCGTCACCTCGCCTTCGCAAAGCGGCGTTATCACCCGCGAGAGACAGTATCACGAAGAAGACAGGGCGGGGGTCAAAAATCACTTAAAGCAGGTGCTTTACGAGGTTATGTCGGAAGCGACAGGCAAAGAGCTTCCGTGGGGAACAATGACAGGCATAAGGCCCGTCAAGGTCCCGATGAAGATGATCAGGGAAGGTGCTTCGGACAAAGATATCGCAAGATATATGAAGTCCGTTTATCTTTGTTCCGATGAGAAGATTTCGCTTGCGACCGGTATCGCGCACAGAGAGGCCGAAGTAATAGATTCTCTTGAGGACGGCGGATTTTCTCTGTACATAGGAATACCGTTCTGTCCGACAACGTGTCTGTACTGTTCGTTCACATCGTATCCGATAGCTTCGTGGAAAGAGCGTACACAGGATTATCTTAAAGCGGTAAAAAAGGAACTTGATTTCTTCGCGGATTATTATAAAGGCAGAAGATGCGACAGTATTTATATAGGCGGAGGTACTCCGACAACGCTTAGTGCGGAGGAACTTGCGGATCTGGCGCAAGGCCTTTATGACAGGTTTGATCTGACAAAGCTCAAAGAATTTACGGTAGAAGCGGGACGTCCCGACAGTATAACACCGGAGAAGATGCAGGCCCTTAGGGAGAACGGCGTCAACCGTATATCGGTCAATCCGCAGACAATGAACGGGAAGACGCTTCGGATCATAGGCAGAAGACATACCGTTGACGATGTGTATTCGGCGTTTGAAACAGCACGTGCGGAGGGATTTTCAAATATCAATACCGATCTTATCCTTGGACTTCCGGGTGAGGATGAGAGAGACGTCGCAAATACATTTGCCGCGATAAAAGAACTTGCTCCCGACAGTATAACGATACATTCGATGGCTATAAAGCGTGCCGCGGGAATGCATGCGTTTTTAGAGGAGCACAAGGACATAACGAGCCGCAATACGAAGAAGATGATGGATACGGCGGATGAATGCGCATCTTTGCTTTCGCTCGTGCCGTATTATCTCTACAGGCAGAAGAACATGGCGGGGAATTTCGAGAACGTCGGTTATGCCAAGAGAGAGAACTTTGGGATATACAACATCCTCATCATGGAGGAAGTATCCGATATCGCCGCCGTGGGTGCGGGAACGATATCAAAAAGGATTTTTCCCGAAGGCCGTATAGAACGATGCGACAACGTCAAGGATGTGGCGCTTTACATCGACAGGATCGATGAGATGATCGACAGAAAGAGAACTCTGTTTTCATAAAAATAACTGTAAAAGGGGAATGACAATGGCACTTATCAAAAAACCGACAACAGGCATGAAGGACGTAATGCCGAGAGAAATGCAGATCAGGGATTACGTTACAAATCTTGTAAAGGAAACATACAAGACTTTCGGTTTCACACCGATTGAGACGCCTGCAGTGGAGCATATAGAGAACCTCTCGAGCAAACAGGGCGGAGAGAACGAGAAGCTGATATTTAAAATACTCAAAAGAGGCGAGAAGCTTGTTCTCGGTCCCGATGTCAAGGAAGAAGATCTTGTCGATTCGGGGCTTCGCTATGACCTTACGGTCCCGCTTTCAAGATTCTACGCAAACAATGCGGCACAGCTTCCGGCCCCGTTCAAGGCACTTCAGATAGGTCCCGTGTGGCGTGCGGACAGACCTCAGAAAGGACGTTTCAGACAGTTTGTCCAGTGTGACATAGATATTCTCGGAGAGCCGTCTAATCTTGCGGAGATCGAGCTTATAACGGCTACAACGACTCTTCTCGGAAAGCTTGATTTTTCCGATTTTACCGTCAGGATCAACGACAGAAGGATACTCCGTGCGATGGCTTCATACAGCGGATTCGATGAGAGTGATCTTGATACGGTATTCATTATTCTCGATAAGATGGATAAGATCGGTGCCGACGGTGTCAGGGAAGACCTTATCGCGAACGGGTTCGATAAAGCATGTGTTGATAAGTATATGGCACTTTTTAACGGAGAGGGCGAAGGAACAGAATATATCGAAGAGCTTGCAAAGACGCTCGGAGATCACCTTCCCGAAGGGTGCGCTTTAGGCCTTACCGGTATAATCAGAAGTGTCGAGCGGGTAAAAAAAGCCGATTTTAACATAATATTTGACCCGACTCTGGTTCGCGGGATGTCTTATTATACGGGAACCATTTTTGAGATAACGATGAACGAGTTCGGATCGAGCGTTGCCGGAGGCGGCCGTTACGATGAGATGATCGGCAGATTTACCGGAAACAAAGTGTGCGCATGCGGGTTCTCGATCGGGTTCGAGAGGATAATCACGATCCTACTTGATAAGGATTATCAGGTTCCCGGAGCCGGAAGGAAGCATGCTTTCCTCATCGAAAAGGGTGCGGATCCGGAGTTTGTCGCAAGCGTTATGGAAGAGGCGGCGAAACTTCGCGAAAGCGGCGAGTGCGTGCTCGTATCAATGATGAACAAGAACAAGAAGTTCCAGAAGGAACAACTTGAAAAAGACGGTTTTTCATCGGATAATATTAAGGAGTTTTATCATTCCGAATTCAGGAACTAGCGACGTGGACTGAAAGGGACGGTAATGTATGAAATACTGTAAAAACTGCGGAACACTTCTCGAGGATACTCATGAACACTGCATAAGATGCGGTACGGATGTGACGATCGCGGAAAACGTATCCATGTATCCGATCGAGGTCATGGAGACGATTGAGGAAGAGAATCAGCGCAAGAAGGCATCAGGCAAAATAGTTGCCATGATAATCGGTCTTGTGGTAGTTCTTGTTGCGCTCGTGATCGCTTTCCTGGCGCTTGGAAGCAACATGAAAAAACCCGCTCCCACAAAGGAGGCAAACGAGACGAAAGAGGTTGCTCCCGCAGCAAAAACGCCTGAAGTTACCGCACAGGAGGAGAGCATCGAGGAGGAGAACACCGAAGAAGAGGCCGCTCCCGCAAGCAGTTCAAACAGAGCCGTCAAAGACGACGAAGGAAAATATTACGATTACATCGAAGAGAAAGACGATGCCGGAAATGTTGTGTTTACGGCGCTTCTTCCCGAAGATCTGACGGAGAGGGAACTGTTTAAGGATTATGAAGTATACAGTGACCGCTATCCGATATCGCTCAATTATACGGCTTCAACGAAGGAAAACGACGTAAGGTTTACATACCTGTCGGCCAGAAAGCTCTGGTACAAGCTCGGCGAGACCGGAAAAGGGCGCAGCAACGAAAGCGATGTATCTCATTACATGACGTATTTCGAATATGAGAACCCCAGAAGTTATCTGGAGCCGCTCCTTCAGCAAAGTTATCCGGGAGCAAAGCTTGAGCTTAAGAACGAATACGATATCAATGAGATCGCACCCGCAAAGCTTGAGACGCTGGCAAAGGCCAAGAACAAGGAGTTGTTTGGGGATATAGGCGATTATGCGTATATCGGTAAGGGCACCACATATGCGAACATGGATTATGAGAGTTCGGCAAAGGTGTATGAGTACGAGATAACGCTCAAGGACAAGGATATGCTGTTCTGCAGATATTACGTTCCTTCGATGGCGCATAACCTCACATATGCCAATACCAACACGAACGACAGAGGAAACATCACCGAGTGGTACAATTTCTCAATCGTCTGCTTTGAGACGGGAAATGAGGACAATTTCGACGATTACGAGGAAGATTTCAATGTGTTTATAGCCAATGCGCTTCCGACCGATCTCTTCATGTATATCAATGAAGGTTACAGTAAAGAGATCAAAAAATCCGCCGAGGATTTCGAGAAGGCTTATGAGGAGCAGCAGGAAGGCAAGGAGATCGATCAGACGGTCGAGCCTCCCAAGCCCCTTGACAAGGAGAAGCTCGAGAAGCTTGGCAAGGAATACAAGCCGGGCACAAAGCTCGACGATTTTGATGCAAGCGTAATGGATATATTAAGGTCCGGCGGAGTAACTGCGTTTAAGGGTTCAGATCTTAGCGTATACGGCTCGGACAAGACGAAGGTCGCGTTCTTCGACAAGGCAAAGAACAAAGTGTTCATATCCCCCGGAGAGGATGAATTCCCGGGAGATTCATACGAAGAACTTACAAAGAGCGCGGATGCGACGGAAAACACCGCGGAAGCGACAGACGATACCGCAGATGCGGCACAAAATACCGAGGCAGAATAAGGAGAGTCACCGATGGCAGATGCTAACTACGAAGAGGCAATGAACGCCGAACATGTTTCAACCATGAAGGAAACGGACAGAAAGTGTCCTGCCTGTGGCGCAACGATGGATTTCGATCCTTCCACGGGCGGTCTGTATTGTCCGTATTGCGATCACAGAGAAAATATAGTTCAGGAGAACACGCAGGGTGAATCCGTGGCGAGCGAACAGGATTTTGAATCCGCGGAATTTACCGGAAACTGCGACTGGGGTGTGTCACAGAAGACCGTTACATGTAAATCCTGCGGAGCGGTATCAGTTTACGATTCGCTCGAGGTGGCAAATGAGTGTCCTTATTGCGGTTCCAACCAGGTAATGGAAGCAAACGACGTTCAGACTCTCGCACCGAACGGTGTGGTAGTCTTTAAGATAACAGCACAGCAGGCCGGCGCAAAGTTTTCACAGTGGCTGTCAAAGAAATGGTTCGCTCCGAGCGCAGCCAAGAGAAGCGCACGTGCGGACAAGTTCAAGGGAATATATCTTCCGTACTGGACATTTGATGCTGATACGGTAACCGAGTACTCGGCCGAATACGGCATCGATCGTACGGAAGGAACGGGCGACAAGCAGCGCACCGTTACGGATTGGCACAGAACGAGCGGTGTTTATGACGAGTTCATCGACGATCAGCTCGTTGCCGGAACGGGAGATCAGAACGTTGCCATGCTGCGCCAGATAGAGCCTTTTGATACAAAAGACAATAAAGCATACAAACCCGAGTATCTTGCCGGATTCCTGGCGGAACGTTATTCCGTCGGCCTTAAAGATGCATGGGAGAAGGCGAAGGACTTCATCAGGGCAAGACTGAAATCGGCGATCGAGGGCAAGATCATGCGCGAACACCATGCCGATCATGTCAGAGGATTCAAAGGAAATACTCAGTTTTCCAACATAACATACAAATATCTTATGCTTCCGGTATGGATGTCCGCATTCAAATACAAGGATAAGACGTACCAGTTCGTTGTTAACGGACAGTCCGGAAAGGTGGGAGGCAAATACCCGATATCGCCTCTGCGCGTAGCCATAGCGATAATCATAGCGATAATCATAATTGCGCTTTTGTATACGCTCACACAGTGATAAAAATGTCTTTTCAAAGAATTGGCGTTATGATATAATCTCTCACGATTGTTAATAGAATCTTTTTCGGAGGAATACAATGAAACATATCAAAACTTTACAGACAAAGAATCTCAAGAAGTCTATGAAGAAGGGCGGATGCGGCGAGTGCCAGACATCATGCCAGTCAGCATGCAAGACTTCATGCACAGTAGGTAATCAGAGCTGCGAGAAGGCTCAGTAAGATCGGTCAATATATGGTCACCTGCGAAAAAAGCTCTTGATAGGGCTTTTTTCGTTGGTATATGAGGATAGGAGGGACCTTGGTCCATCGGTATACAAATAACGGCTACAAAATAGTCATGGACGTTGAAAGCGGCAGCATTCACGTCGTGGATGATATCGTTTACGATCTGGTCGGAGCACTCGAAGAGTACTCCGAAAATCACACCGTCAGGGAAGTGATCGACGATGAAACGATAAAGGCGGCTCCGTATGAAGATATCAGGGAATATCTTGAGGGCAGGTTATCGGGATATGATCCCGGGGATATAAGTGAAGCCTATGAGGAAGTTGCCTGGTTGATCGAGGATGAGTGCCTGTTTACCGAAGACCTTTATGAGGACTATATCGAGGATCACTCCAAACGCGAGACTGTCGTAAAGGCTCTCTGCCTTCATATCGCACACGACTGCAATCTGGCCTGCAAATACTGCTTCGCAGGTGAAGGAGAGTATCACGGCGAGAGGTCTCTTATGAGCCTTGAGGTCGGAAAGCGCGCCCTTGATTTTCTCGTAGAGGCGTCAAAGGGAAGACGGAATCTTGAAGTGGACTTCTTCGGCGGCGAGCCTCTTATGAACTTTGAGGTTGTTAAAAAACTTGTCGAATACGGCCGTTCTCTTGAGGAAAAGCACAACAAGAACTTCAGGTTCACGCTTACGACAAACGGTGTGCTTCTTAACGACGAAGTGCTTGAGTTCGCAAACCGCGAGATGGGAAATCTTGTGCTTTCGATAGACGGACGTAAGAGCGTTCACGATAAGATGCGTCCGAGACGCGGAGGACAGGGCAGTTATGACGAGATCCTTCCGAAGTTTATAAAAGCGGCCGAGTCGAGAAACCAGACAAACTATTATGTAAGAGGGACATATACGCACCATAATCTTGATTTTGCGGAGGATGTAAAGCATCTGGCGCAGCTCGGGTTCAAACAGATATCCGTGGAACCCGTTGTGGCCCCGCCCGATAAGGATTATGCGATAACTCCCGAAGATGTGGCGAAACTTTGCGAACAGTATGATATACTTGCAAAGTATGTGATCGACTGCAAAAAGGAAGGAAAGGGGTTCAATTTCTTCCATTTTATGATAGACTTATCCGGCGGACCGTGTGTTGCCAAACGTCTGTCGGGATGCGGATCGGGAACCGAGTATCTGGCCGTGGCGCCGAACGGTGATCTGTATCCGTGCCATCAGTTCGTGGGACTGGATGATTTTCTTATGGGTAATGTCCGCGATGGAGTCACCAATACCGCGATGAGGGATAAGTTCAAACTCTGCAACGTATATTCGCGGAAAGAATGCAGGAATTGTTTTGCGAAGTTCTACTGCAGCGGAGGATGCGCGGCGAACGCATATAACTTCACCGGAGACATAAACGGTGTATATGATATAGGATGCGCGCTTCAGAGAAAGCGTGTGGAATGTGCCGTAATGATCAAGGCGGCAGCCGACAGCTGATCGGTATATAAGAGTTTTGAAAGGAAACAAAAGCAATGAAGAAGAAAAATGCAGTCATAGCACTCCTGGCGGTACTTGTGGCCATAGCCGCATTCGGTTACATGGTCATGAACGGTGTCGGGGTTGATTCCGTAGGATCCGCAAAAGGCATCCATCTCGGTCTTGACCTTGCCGGCGGTGTCAGCATCACGTATCAGGCGGTCGGAGAAGAGACTCCTTCGTCCGAGGATATGGATGATACCGTGTACAAGCTTCAGCAGAGGGTTGAAGGTTATTCTACCGAGGCGCAGGTGTACAAGGAAGGTTCGGACAGGATCAGTATCGAGATTCCCGGTCTGTCGGATGCAAACGCGGTACTTGAAGAACTCGGACGTCCCGGAAGCCTTTACTTCATCAATCACCTTGATGCAAACGGGAACGAGAACTATGATGCATACGGTAATCTTACAAAGAGTATAGACGATCTTATAGCGGACGGTTCGGTTGTCCTTACGGGAACGAACGTTGTCGAGTCACGTGCGGGCGCGATCAAGAACGATATGGGAAGTACGGAATATGTCGTAGAGCTTACCCTTGATGACGAGGGTACGAAGAGATTCGCGGATGCCACGACAGTTGCAGCAAAGACACAGGACACGATCATGATCTACTATGACGGAGCTCCTGCTTCGATACCTGTTGTTAAGACGGCTATCACAGGTGGTATGGCACAGATCTCCGGCCAGAAGACGGCTGAAGAGGCTGAGCAGCTTGCATCGACGATCCGTATCGGTGGACTGAAGATAGAACTTGAAGAACTCCGTTCAAACGTTGTCGGCGCACAGCTCGGTTCCGAAGCGATCGCCAGATCGCTCAAGGCCGGACTCATCGGATTTGCGATCATCGTAGTGTTCATGTGTGCGGTATATTTCATACCCGGACTTGCATCGTCGATCGCACTTATCCTGTACTGCCTGATCACGGTATTCTGCCTGAACTTCTTTGATATGACACTTACCCTTCCCGGTATCGCAGGTATCGTCCTGTCGATCGGTATGGCGGTCGATGCGAACGTTATCACGTTTGCCAGGATCAGGGAGGAGATAGCATCAGGCAAATCGGTTCGTTCGGCTATCGACGAAGGATACAAGAAAGCACTTTCGGCAATCATCGACGGTAACGTTACAACCCTTATCGCGGCACTTGTTCTCGGAGTTATCGGAACAGGTTCGATAAAGGGATTCGCTCAGACATTGGCGCTTGGTATCGTTGTATCGATGATCACGGCTCTGTTTGTTACCAAGCTTATATTAAGATCTTTCTACGCTCTCGGTATCAAGGACGAGAAGTGGTATGGTAAGGCCAAGGGCCTCAAGCAGATCGATTTTCTTTCGAAGAAGACGATCTTCATCATCATTTCGGTCGGCGTTATTCTTGTAGGTATTGTAACGATGATCGTCAATTCCGCAAGAGGTACGCATGCGCTTAACTTCAGCCTTGAGTTTTTGGGCGGTACTTCAACGAACGTTACGTTCAACGAGGATATGGCACTTGCCGATATCGATGCAAAGGTGGTTCCTTCGATCGAGAAGATCACCGGGGATGCAAACGTTCAGGTACAGAAAGTATCCGGTTCGAACGAAGTCATATTCAAGACACGTTCGCTTGACGTTAAGGAACGTGAGGCGTTCAATGACATGATGAAGAGCGAGTTCGGAGTTGAGCCGGACAAGATCGTTGCAGAGACGATCAGTTCGACGATCTCATCGGAGATGTCAAGAGACGCGATACTCGCTATAGTTGTTGCGACTATCCTCATGCTCATATACATCTGGTTCAGGTTCAAGGATGTAAGGTTCGGTGCAAGTTCGGTTATCTGTCTGCTGCATGACGTGCTTGTTGTTGTAACGTTCTACGCACTTGCAAGGATCACGGTCGGTTCCACGTTCGTCGCATGTATACTTACGATCGTAGGTTACTCGATCAACGCAACGATCGTTATATTCGACAGAATCCGTGAGAAGCTTGCGGCAACGAAGGACAGCCTTGATAAGATAGTGAACGAAGCGGTTAACCAGACACTGTCACGAAGCCTGTTCACATCACTTACGACGTTTATCATGGTCGCTGTGCTCTACATACTCGGTGTAAGCTCCGTTAAGGAGTT